>JBBSUA010000212.1:0-4170 GCA_038235315.1 Pseudomonadales bacterium
CAACATACTCAAACAGGCCGAGCAAGGTGTACCTATCACTGAGCTGTGCCGTGATCACAATATTGGACAAAGCACCTTTTATAACTGGCGGTCTAAATATGGCGGTATGGACGCCTCTTTAATCTCACGTCTAAAAGAGCTTGAAGTTGAGAATGCTCGTTTAAAGAAGATGTACGCTGACGAGTGTCTAAAATCCGACATACTACAGGACGCCATGTCAAAAAAGTGGTAGCGCCACTAAGGCGCAAAGCGCTTGCTTGTCACTACATTAAAGAGCGTGACATCAGTATTTGCAGGGCGTGTCTGATCTTTAACATCAGCGTGACTTGCTACTATAGTCAATCCAGAATAAAATTAGTACATCCCATATCATGGAACAGTTTAGGTAAACTATTCTCCATCCAACCTTGTCGTAGAAACTTAGCCTGTGCCCATTTTTTCTCAATAGGATTTAAATCAGGACTGTAAGGTGGAAGAAATAATAGGCGATGACCGTGCCTGTTGAGCAATCTTTGAACTCGTTTGTGAAAGCTTGCGTTATCCATCACGATCACGCACTTGGTTTTCAGGCTCGGTATTAGTGTATATTTGCACCAGTTGTAAAATATATCCCCATTGATGTTCTTCTCGAAGTAATCAAGCGCAAATAACACTTTTTCGTACAAGGCACCAATGACGTTGGTGCGTTTTTTACCTTGCCAGTTATAGCGGTCGATGCAAGGGGTTCCAATAGGTGCATAGCCATAAGGGCGAATAGTTTCATGCTCAAAGCCACTCTCATCCATGTATACAATAGCAAAACCTTGAGCGATGTAGTCGTTAAGCTTACTGAGATAGTCAGCTCTTTTGATCGGACACGCTTTGGGATGTTCTAAGATCTTTTTTTTTGCTGATGCCAAGGCGTTTCAAAGCGGCTTCAATGCCTGACTTGCTACAGTCGAAACGCTGTGCTCGCTCGTACATATAATCGTCTGGATGCTGTTCAACATCTTTTAATAGCGCATCGTTAGGTATTTTACTGGGTGGTTTATTACGAGTCAGTTTAATACTAGAATCTTTGAGCCAATTTTGTAGCGTGGCCTTACTAATGTCATAGAATGCACAAGCTTGTCTGATACTCATGCCTTGTTGTTTAACACTTCTGATCACTTGAGCACGAAAGTCTGCTGAATAAGTCATAATCTTTTTGCTTTTCGCTTGTTTTAAATTCAATGTACCACTTTTATAAAGGCCTTACTATAGTAACCTACTTGGGAAGATTGCAAAAAATATGGCTAATTTCTCCGTTCTTTCTTACGCCGCAAACGGTAACCCTAGGGTTCTTCTAAAAACACTTACGTTAACACCTTCAGTCACATCCAGAGAAGTTAATACAGTTATTAAGTCTTTTTACAAAAGTGATATATGGGAGGAACACACACTTTTATCAGAAAAATACTCAGGCTTTACTGATTTTATTGACTGGGGTAGAGATTTTGTTGAGGATTACGTTTTACCAGAAATTAAAGAAAAGAATGATAATTATACTGCTGACAATAAAAAGACAACTCGATTTTTCTGGATTCACAGAGATGCGCCCGAAACAGTTAAAAAAGCTTTGAATTTACTTTGTTATACTGGAATTATTTCACTTCATACCGAAGCAGTGAAAGCAACACGAAGTGAGGTGGGAACAAGATATAATGTAAATGCGGGCTGTTTACTTTCATTAGAAAACATTCCTGTTTCAACCGGCTTACCCATAATCAGAAACACTACAATCAAAAGAATGTCGGAGTTCGGTGCCAATCATCAAGCATACACTAGTCTAAATCCAGAAATAACTGATTTTGATGACTCAATAATCAATGATGCTCTTGATAAACAGCTAGCAAAACCAGTTGATTTTCTTGCTCTACCAAACTGGTTGATAGAAAAACTAAAAGGTCTTGGTTTGAATCAAATAAGAGATGTACTTGATGCTACAGAAGAAGAAATACAAAAGGCATACTATGTGGGTGAAAAAAGATCTAGATATATAAAGAATGAAGCTACATCCGCTGTATTTGAGTACTTATCAGGTTAAAGAGAAGATGAATGATTATTTGATAAACACCCACAAAAAAAGGACACCTCGCGGCGTCCTCTCTAATAAATCAAATACTTAGTTGTGGAAGATTACTCTTCAACACCAGCATCTTGACCTTTGTATTTTGCATTGGCGTAGTCCCAGTTCACTAGTTTGTCTAGGAACGTATCAACGTAATCAGGACGACGGTTGCGATAGTCAACATAGTACGCATGTTCCCATACATCACAAGTCAATACTGCTATTTGGTTATGCGCTAATGGGTTATCAGCATTGCCCGTCTTAGCGATTGATAGTTTGCCACCGACTTTATCAGCGACTAGCCATGCCCAACCTGAACCAAACTGGGTTAATGCTGCGTTTTTGAACTCTTCACGGAACTTATCATAGCTACCGAAATCTTCTTCGATTTTGCCTTTTAGATCGCCAGTAGGTTCGCCACCGCCATTCTTAGGCGTCATACAGTTCCAATAAAAAGTATGGTTCCATACTTGAGCGGCTTGGTTGAACATGCCTTGCTTGCTATCATCTTTAGACGTGGCTTCGATGATTTCTGGAAGCGTTTTGTCTTCCATACCAGAACCTGGTAGCAAATCGTTTAACTTATTGACATAAGCCGCATGATGTTTGTCATGATGATATTCTAATGTTTCGGCACTGATATGTGGCTCAAGTGCGTCTTTTGCGTACGGTAAATCAGGTAGAGTAATCTTTGACATAATTATTTTATCCTTGCTGTTTAGTCGTATACATTAAGTGTCTATATTACTGAGTAATCGCTTAACACTGACATTATAATATATCGAGCTAAATTGGCTGAGTTTATTATTAGTAAATGAACCTACTGCTTAATGTGCGATTGCACATTATTGCAAAACTAAAAACTAACCTAAAAGTAATCTGTTGATGTGGCTTGTCGATTACCTATTGTTAAATTTGAATTCACAAGCTATAAGTTAACACTCACTTTAGCTTACTAGCTATTATAACAATAGTGACGAACAATCTCCGTTACCGAATGTTATAGTCCGCTACTACCGAATAGTAGCGAGCATTACTATAACTGACACAATGTGAATATACGATAGCTAACTATTAAATAGATACCAATTAGTCATGGATTTACCTTATGAGCGATATTAAAGAACAGCCGCAACTGACCCAGTCAGCATGGGTACTTGCCAGCAATAACCAAGGCAAACTTGCAGAATTCAAGCGACTATTCGCCGAGGCAGACCTAGACGTCATAATCACTCCCCAAGGACAACTGGGTATTGAAGATGCAATTGAAGATGGGTTAAGCTTCGTTGAGAATGCGATCATCAAAGCTCGTCATGCTAGTCGTATTAGTGGTCTACCTGCTATTGCCGATGATTCAGGGCTTTGTGTTCCACTCCTTGGTAATGCTCCGGGTATCTATTCTGCTCGTTATGCAGGCGAGCATGGTAATGATGCGAAGAATAACGCGAAGCTCCTTGACGACTTGCAGGCGTTACGCGCGCAAAATTTAGACACTCCTATTAAAGGCTTATTCGTCTGCGTATTGGCTATGGTACGTCATGCTGACGATCCGTTACCGATTATCGCTCAAGGATTATGGCACGGTGAGATTCTTGCTGAACCCCATGGCGATGGTGGTTTTGGCTATGATCCGCTATTTTGGCTACCAGATATGCAAGCGACAGCAGCGAGTCTTAGTGCTACGGATAAAAACCTTGTCAGCCACCGTGGGCAGGCGATTAGACAGTTATTAGCACAGCTATAACTCAGTGATGGCCATGCACAACTGCACGCCATAAAACAGATAACTTTTACTTTAATTAACAGATAGATTATACTAGTCTACTTTTAAAATTTTATTGCAAGACCCTATTCATTCCATGGCAGTCGGCTACAGCGCACCTCTATTTTGCGAGCGCGATTGCCAGCTATCTTAATCCTAAAGGTGTAATCAACATGGCTACAGATTTACAAGTAACAACGAATAAGCTGTCTAATAAAGAAACTCAGCTAACCGTTAAAGTTCCTGTCGAAAAAATCCAAAACAAAGTCGAAGGTCGTATTCGTCAAGTGGCAAAAACTGCCAAAATTGATGGCTTCCG
>JBBSUA010000213.1:0-4159 GCA_038235315.1 Pseudomonadales bacterium
GACTGTATTTGCACTACCTCAAAACAAAAAAAGCGTCTGCAACCCATTGAGGTTGCAGACGCTTTTTGTATTAAACCATTTTCATAGCAGCTCGTCTTAAAAAGGTTTAACGATTGCTAAAATAACAATAATGATTAACGCAAAGACGGGTACTTCATTAAACCAGCGCCAAAAAACATGCGACTTATACTGTGGATTATCGATGAGCTTCTTGCGATAAAATCCGCAAGCGCCGTGATAGCCAGAGAGTAAAATAACTAGCACTATCTTAACATGCAGCCATCCTTGAGTCTTATAGACGTCCCAACCTAGACCTACCATCCATAAGCCAAAAACCCAAGTCGCTATCATTGATGGCGTCATAATACCGCGATAAAGCTTACGCTCCATAATAACAAAGCGTTCTTGACTGATAGTATCGTCACTCATCGCATGATAGACAAACAAACGCGGCAGATAAAAAATCGCTGCAAACCAGCAGACCATGGAGATAATATGCGCCGCTTTAATCCAGTTAAAATAATCTGCCATAAGGTTCTCTCTTTTATCTATAACCAAACTTGAATGCGGGCAAGCTTAGCCTAGATTGGCTTCAGATAAAAGCATACTGCTGTACTGTCGCGTCAACTCGCACGTGTTATAGCCAATGGAAAGTAATATCGATATATCACGTACTACTGATACAAATTTTTCTTGCTTGCTGTGCCTGCGCAGACAGAGGCTGCAAAAAATTGTTATCAGCAGAACCATAGCGTTTTTAAGATACTTTCACTGTAGTTTGATTATCAGTCTACTAATGCCACTTGTGATTGATGACCGCTCATAGCATCTAGAACGGGTAGTAGCTTAGGTGCTCTTGGCGCGGCAAATTGCTTGGTTAGACCCAATTCACGCATCAATCTATCGTCGCCTGATTGGCTAGCGTTGCCAGTGGTCAGTAATTTATCACCATAAAAAAACGAGTTAGCCCCTGCCATAAACGCCAGTGATTGTTCAGCATCCGATAAACTCTCGCGACCAGCAGACAGACGCACATAGCTACTCGGGCAACAAATACGCGTGACTGCAATGGTGCGAATCCACTCGAGTACCGGCAATTCACCCTCCGCTAATACTTTATCGCCAATTGGCGTGCCTGCAATAGGAACCAGTAAGTTAACAGGAATAGATTCAGGCGCTTTTGGCATCTTGAGCAGTTCATTCACCCAATCTATCCGATCGTCACGGCTCTCGCCCATGCCAACGATATTACCGCTACAGACATTGATTCCCGAATTACGCACATTGGTAATCGTATCTAGTCGCTCATCATAACTGCGGGTGCTGACGACTTGCTCATAGTAGCGTCTCGATGTGTCCAAATTATGATTGTAATAATCCAGTCCAGCATCAGCCAGTTGCGTGGCTTGGTCTGTATCAAGCATGCCCAAAGTCATACAAGTCTCAAGCCCTAACGCCTTAACCTCCTTGACCAGCTCGACCACATAAGGCATATCTTTGGCGCTAGGATGTTTCCATGCAGCTCCCATACAAAAGCGCGATGAGCCAGAGGCTTTTGCGCGTTTGGCTGCGGCAATCACCTTATCGACATCGATACGTTTTTCTGCTTGTAGCTTGGTCTTATCGCGGTGATGGCCTGACTGTGAGCAATAGCCACAATCTTCGGGACAGTTGCCTGTTTTGATAGATAGCAAAGTGCTGATTTGCACTTCATTTGCCTTAAAATGCTGGCGATGAATGGTTTGTGCTTGTAATAATAAATCCATCAACGGTAAATCAAAAAGCTGTGCAATCTGTTCACGATTACGCTGGATCGGCGCTGAACCCGATAGTAAGTCCATTGAGGCATCTTGACTCGTATTGGTTTCAACAGCCGGTTCGGTGATACTAAGCAGTCCTGCCATGGAGTAAATCCTTTTAGTATAAATAATAAGTACGACAAAATTTAGATGAGACCGTTTAAATAAGTAGGTCTAGATAAAAAATAATAGATTTCGGTGTTTATAAAAAAGATAAACGCAACTAATGCCAACAGTATATCAATTCATTTTCAATTGAGCGAGTTTATAAGCACTCAACTTAAAATCGTAAAAAAGAAAACAAAAAAAGGTTACGACTCTTATTACAGAGTCGTAACCTTAAATTTTACTAGTATCAAATCTTACCAGCATCATAAACAGTACGGATAAGCTTATTTTGCAGCTTTCACTTATCTATTGACTTATCTATTGACTTATCTATTGACTTATCTGTCTAGTCGATTATTTACCTAACTTATATTTAGCCACACCAATCCAATGTTCAGCAAATTTTTGTGCTTTATAAGCATAAGGCTTAGCGTTCTGAATATAAGGTTTTAGCTCTTCAGGAATAGCAGGTACGATGTGTTTAGCCAATTTATTGAACCACATAATCAAGCTGTAATCGCCTTTCATAGTGAGCTTGCCTTCTTGTACAGCAGTCATAAACGCAGCAGCATTGCCCTGAGTTAGCAACTTAACACCAGTCATCGAATCTTTAAAGTTGATCGTTAAAGTAGGCTCATCAGCATGACCACTATGTTGGCTAAACTTGCCATTATCAAAGCTGAAATAACGAGCAACTTTAGAGGCATCACTGGCAAGCTCGATAGTCACCTTACGATCAGCCAATAACTTTTGTACATCTTCGTTATCACTGTCTGCAAGCATAGATAAACGATAACCAACTACTGCCAATAACACGTCTAACGGATCAGATTTGATGTCTAACACAGGAATAGTAAACATAGTTGAGCTCCTAAAATGTGAGGGGTAAATAGGGCGTACTCTATAGCAATCTTCGCCACAATCATATCTTAAATTATACACCATTCAGTACCCTTAACTCTTTAGTAGTTGCGTAGAAGGTATTAAGCATCGTGTAACAATGAAAGACGATTGTTCTTTATAGTGAAAATATATCAGCAGTACGTGATGTATCAACATTACTTTTTATTGACTGTAAAAGCTATTTTATTAAAAGTTAACGGGCATAAAAAATGCGCCAACATGGGGCGCAGTCGTTAACAGTAGTAAGAATTATAATCTAGGCAGCTAAGTTAATAGGCTAGATTAATAAATGGTAGACCGCTATCTGAAACGCGGCTCATAATTATCATCATAGATAGGCGTATGTTCAACATAGCGTGCAGCGGCTAGCAAACGCTCTTGCTGTATAGCGTCGCTCACATCGTCATAGCGTAGCGCACGATATAATACCCAACTCGCTAACGGTAACCAGCTGATACCCATTGCCGCCACATAACTGTGCCAATCTGATAGCGACAGTACACTGAACACAATCGCATGAATTGCTTCAATAGTCAGCCAATAGGCAATACCGCCGAGCAAATACCACAATAGCCATCGCTGTGAGGAGATGGCAATAGCCAAGATAACACTGGCTAGCAATGTATAAGCCAGTAGAGCGCCGCCACCCCAAATCTCAAAACCTGTATTCGAAAATATAGTCAACATCATTATTCATCTCGCTAATCTTAAGGTGAATTCCAATGAGACTATTATGCGAGTTTTGCTATCGAATCTAAAGAGGGTAAAGGCGACTTTGCGACAACAGTTGACGTCTACTTTGAGTTGAGTTTTCAGCTGAATTTGTAGCTACATAAAGTTAAATTTGGCTCAAGCACGATTGCTGCGATGTCCCCACCATGACAATGCAGAGACTAAGATTGCCCCTAATAACATAAGTCCCAATGTGGTCAACCAATGCGCGCCAGTAGGATAGTGCCAAGGAGCGACATTATGGATGGCTTCAGCACTTAGCGTACCTAAGCTATCGGTTTTCCAAGGCCATACTTTGACCAGTGAGCCAGCAATAAAACCCGTTAAAAGTGCTAGCGTACCTTGGTAGTAATGCGATAGCAGCCACTTCAGCATGCGTGTGAATAGTAGTAGCCCACTTGCCATACCTGCCATGACCGTAATAATAATTGTGAGATTCATGGTATGCACAGCGTCTAACACTGTATTATAAGCGCCCAGTAGCAATAAGATAAATGATCCCGAAATACCGGGCAATATCATTGCACAAATCGCAATCGCACCAGCAAAAAACAAATATGGCAAGCTTGGGGTAGCGGTGAGCACTGGCATGCTACTGATAAATACTGCAGCGATTA
>JBBSUA010000214.1:0-4144 GCA_038235315.1 Pseudomonadales bacterium
CAAGCGCATGCACTTTGCATCGACGGCAATTGTAGCCATTGGTACACTAATTTCAGGATTTTGGATTTTGGCGGCTAATAGCTTTATGCAGACACCACAAGGCTTTATGGTCGGTGCAGATGGTCTACTCTATCCTACCAATTGGCTTGAAATCATCTTTAATCCCTCATTTCCGTTTCGCTATGCGCATATGATGACGGCAGCATTTTTGACCACAGCCTTTGTCATTGGTGGTATCGGAGCTTATTACCTTCAGTCCAAAAGGCACACCGAGCATCGTCAGCATGGACGGGTAATGCTGGGTATGGCAATGGTTATGGCAATTTTCGTGGCGCCTATGCAAGTGTTTATCGGTGACATGCACGGTCTAAATACCCTTGAGCATCAGCCTGCTAAAGTAGCCGCGATGGAAGGTTTGTGGGAGAATGAGCGCGGTGCGCCGCTGGTGCTATTTGGTATTCCCGATCAAGAAGCAGAAAAGAACCACTTTGAGATTAAGATACCTTACGTGTCTGGTCTAATCTTGACTCATTCATTGGACGGTGAAGTTAAAGGCCTTAAAAACTGGGCACCAGAAGATAGACCATTCGTTCCTATCGTGTTTTGGTCGTTCCGAGTGATGGTAGGTATCGGTAGCTTAATGGTACTAGTAGGTCTATTTAGTGCTTATAAATACTTCAAAAAACAGCAATTCAATCCTGAAAGCAAGTGGTTTCACCGTGCTTGGATGATGATGACACCGCTCGGTTTTATCGCTCTATTAGCAGGTTGGTTTGTCACTGAAACGGGTCGTCAGCCTTGGACAGTATACGGCGTGATTCGTACTGCTGAGAGTATGTCCCCAGTTGCAGCTCAACAAGTGGCTACGACGCTTATCGGCTTTATTGTCCTGTATATATTTGTCTTTGGTGCGGGTAGTTTCTATATTATACGTCTTATTATGCAAGGACCTAAGCCTTATGAAAATCCTGCGGAAGATAACTTCTATCAGCACTCTGTGACAGAAGGTCAAGGTCGCACATTAAGTGGTGATAGTCATGCTAGCGATCATATGGAACAACATTCAGCTGACGATCTCGATAAACCTGCAAATGACAAAGATGAAGGGGGGTTACGCTAATGTTTAATTATGGCGATGTACTAGACTTACCCTTAATTTGGGGTGGCTTAATTGCTTTGGCTGTTTTTATTTATGTCCTACTAGATGGCTTTGATTTAGGTTGCGGTATTTTATTTCCCTTTGCGGGATCTGACAAAAACCGTAGCCGTATGATGAACTCTATCGCACCTTTTTGGGATGGTAATGAGACTTGGTTGGTACTAGGCGGTGGTGGTTTGTTTGCTGCTTTCCCAGTCGCTTATGGCATCATTATGACTGGACTTTATCTGCCAGTCACCGCGATGCTCTTTGGTCTTATCATGCGTGGCGTAGCGTTTGAGTTCCGCTTCAAAGCCAACACTCGACGTCATATCTGGGATACTTGTTTTTTTGTCGGCTCAGTAGTGGCGACCTTTTCTCAAGGTATCATGCTTGGCGCTTTGGTACAGGGACTTGAAGCCAGTAACCGCTTATACTCTGGTGGTCCTTTTGATTGGCTTACGCCCTTCTCTATTGTCTGCGGCTTTGCAATGATTATTGGTTATGCTCTATTAGGGTCTACTTGGCTCATCATCAAAACTGAGCACAAGCTACAAGTTTGGGCGCGGAAGATATCAAGCTGGATACTATCAGCACTGATTTTAGCTATGGTGGTAGTCACGGCATTTATGTACTTCTCAGATATCAAAGCGCTTGAAGAGTGGTTTAGTTTTCCGGGTGTTTTATATCTTGCGCCTATGCCTATTATTGTTGTGTTGCTGTTTTACTTTATGCGTAAAGATCTCAATACTGAACGCGAATATCGTCCGTTTTTATTAACAGTAGCGCTATTTTTGATGGGTTATATTGGGGTTTGTTTCGCGCTATTCCCTTATATTGTTCCGTATCAGATGACTATTTATGAAGCAGCTGCAGCTGATACTTCCCTATCGTTCATGTTGATTGGTGCGGGTATCATGTTGCCGATTATTTTGAGTTATACCGCTTTTGCTTATTATACTTTTAAGGGCAAATCTGATCATGAACCTATGTATTAATCGTAGCTATTGAGAGGTTATAATGAAAAAACTCAGTAAAAAACAATCACAGTGGGCATGGTTTATCGGACTTTATCTAGCAGGATTTTTGGCCATTTTTACTATTGCTCAGTTGATTAAGTTGGCGATGGGCGTCTAGAAACTGCCTTTCCCGCCTTCATTAAAAAAGCGGCGCTGCTTAAGACTAAACATCCTAAGCAGCGCCGCTTTTTTAGTTTTAATAAGAATATAGTCAATGGAAAGTAATACAGATATATCACGTAATAGCGTTAATCTTTATGTTGATTCAGATTAAATACCGTGATGGTCGCCTGCACCTTTGCTTTCGATAAAGTTATTGATTTGCGCGAGTCGCTCAATAGTACCCACATCTATCCAATTGTCTTTGATAACTTCAGCCGTAATTTGAAATTTTAGCATAGCTTGCTTGAGCAAAGGTGCCAATGCTGCTGGTTGACCGATTACGAGTCCATCAACCAAGCGTGGTGAAACCACACTTATCCCCGCAAAAGTATATTTGTCTGCATCACCAATTGCCTGCGCGCTTGCCAGACCATTATTAACTGCAAAGTCACCACCACTATTGTGCTCAGGATTGTCGATTAATAATAGATGAGCACGCTGGTCTGCACCTAGTTCATAATGCTGTAGTTGAGCAAAATCATAGGTCGTCCACACATCGGAGTTCACAAGGATAAACGGTTTATCTTGCAGTTTACCAGTTTGCAGTGCATGAAATATACCACCAGCGGTCTCCAACGGCTCATTGTCCTCAACCGACCAATGCAGGGTGACGCCATACTGCGAACCATCCGCTAACTCATTCATAAGTTTGTCAGCGAGCCATGACGCATTGATTGTAATATCCGTAATACCTGCTGCCTGCAACGCTTTGATATGCCAGACAATCAAAGGCTGCCCACCTACCTCAACTAAAGGCTTTGGCGTCTCAAGGGTCAACGGACGCATGCGCGTACCCTTTCCAGCTGCCAAAATCATTGCCTGGGTTATTGCGGACATAACAGTTCCTATTAAAATTTGATGAGTGGTATTTTGTAGATACGCCTAAAAGCGTTACCGCGCAAATTTATGCTGATAAGCAGGCAATGCGCAGTCCTGCATCCAAGTATCAAACGGTAATATCGCTTGCTTGATAACTTCATTGCCTTCCTCACCCAGATACTTGAGCTCAAAAAGTAAATCCTTCATAACTTTGGGAATGTCAGATAAATAACGATCTTTGCCATCACGCTCGGATAGACGGATGAAAATGCCCAATACTTTTAAATGGCGCTGTACGCCTATGACATTGACATCGTTTTCAAACTGAGCTGCACTACTGGCAGTTTCTAGTCCTGCCTGCTGCTGCATTTGCCAAAAGTCATGAATCCAACTCGATATTTGCGACTCGGGCCAGTCGACATAAGCGTCACGCAATAAAGACACCAAATCATAACTATAAGCACCAATCACCGCATCCTGAAAATCAATGACGCCCAAGCACGAAGAATCTGCCTGATCTTGCATCAAATTGCGACTATGATAGTCGCGATGAACAATCACTTGCGGCTGTGCCAAAATCGCTGTTATGAGTGTCGCTTTTACGCTGTCCCACAACGTTTTATCAAGGCTTAATCCGATATAAGGCACGAACCAATCCCTAAATAAATCCATCTCACGCTCTAATAGCGCCGTATCATAATCAGGCAACTGGTACTGATCTTTGGCGGTCTTTATCGATAAGTGTTGCAGCTCAATTAAAGTGTGCATTGCCAACTGATAGCAGCTATCCACTTCTACAGGCGTAGCGTCAACCAATAGATGTGCAAACTCGGTCTGACCAAAATCTTGTAGCACTAAAAAACCTTGCTTCAAGTCTTGAGCAATAATTTTAGGTACATTGACCACTGGCGTCATTAACTGGGTAACCGTAACAAACTGCTGCATAGCATCTTGCTCATCAGTAGAATCCATGACAATATAGCGCGCCGTGGTGTCGATAGCATCA
>JBBSUA010000215.1:0-4109 GCA_038235315.1 Pseudomonadales bacterium
CGTTGCTAACCAATTTGTCACGAACGCGCTCATAGTCGATACCTTGACCATCATCTTGTAAAGTAATGGTAAACTCTTGACCATTATTCTGCATTTCTAGATCAACATTACCAGTGGCTACTTTACCCGCTGCCTCACGTGCATCAGGTACTTCAATACCGTGTACGATGGCATTGCGTAATAGTTGGATGCTGATCTCTTTAACTGGAGTTTCAAGTTGCTTAGGTATGTTAGCTTGGGCTAAGGAGGTACTATTTAACTGAACCTGCTTACCCTGCCTTGCTGCGATATCCTGCGCAAAATCTTGATAATATGATAACAAATGGCTATCCGATTCATCATCTAAATCAATATCATGTCCATCTTCAATAATCATACTATCTATTGAGCGGTCTTTGGCTTGATCTTCGCTATTGACCGCATTTGCAAAATCAGTATCTATTGCAGTAGTCGCAGCTGCTTTGAGATTTTGTGCACTTGCAGGTGAAGCTTGGTTAATTCGCTTACCCAAGGTTTCGATAGTATTTGATAAACTTAATAAATCATCTAAATGAACAGCCAATGATAAAAAATCATTACCTGAGAGTTGGCCTTGGTTTTGCAGCGCATTTAACCGGTCTTCGGCGTCAGATGCAATTTTAGTGAAACTATGCAGTTTTAACGCTGAAGCTTCACCTTTTAGACTATGCATTTTACGATAAATAGCATTCAATTTGCCCTCAAGCTCATATTGTGAGCTACCAGGATTTTTCAAAATATTATTAATTTTTTCGATATTGGTTTTGGTACTAGCAATAAACTCATTAATAATTTTTGGATTTACATTTAAGATAGTCGCTAGCATCTCAATTTGCATATCGTTTTGCGTACGCTCTTTCTCTAAACGTTGCTCTAAATAAACAGCATCTGAGACATCGTTTACGTTAACGAGAATGCGCGCAATATCTTTATTTTCATATACTCGTGAAAATTTGAAGTCTAGGTATCGACTGTTTGCTCCATCGGTACTAGAAACATTATGTAGCATGACTTTATGTAATGGGTTTAAAGAATCAACTAACTTTTCTTTCACACGTGGATTGTATAACTGTTCAATGAATTTACGAGTAGTCGTAAGGTCTTTATCAGAAATACGACCGCGTAGAATATTAGCAAAGTTTTCCCCTCCTAATTTGTCAGTACCAATAATATTGGTAAGCGCTCGTGAATGCTGTTGACCAATGTTAAGATCTTTATCTAGCAAAAATAGACCTGTATTAACGGTCTCCATAATTTCTTGAGTTTCGCGACGTGCATATAGCGCTTCAGCATCTGTATCACGCAGACGACGAACGAAGAAGAATACGAAAATTAGGAAGTAGGCAAAGATCGCTGCAACACCCAACACCTGAATAAGCCGAATGGTACTGGCTTGACGTTCTGCATTAGCAAACACATCATTTGTAAGTTCATCCAACGAGTCGTTAATAAACAAACTTGACGTTTTTGCTTGTTCAACCGCCTGAGTCAAATCATCTGATGAGTCAATCATCATGTTGCCAGCATCTTTTAGATAGCGTTGAATCTTGGGTTCTAAAACCTGCCATTGCTTGTCAGCAGCAGTTACTTTAACCTTAGAGCTGTCACTAATCTGAGGTAGAGTATAGCTCTTGCCATCAACATCAGTGACCTTACCGCCTTGTTCAATAGCGTCAATTGAGCTAGTAATCAGGGTGGTGTTTTCTTTTAGACGCTCCAAAACTCGCTTTATGTGTGGAGAGTTTATATCTTCACCATAACTGTTATCTAGATCGAATAGATCTTTGATTACTGCCTGCGCACTGTTGGCAACTTGGTTAGTTCTGTCAATCAAGACTGTATTTCTTTCAAGTAAACTTGACGTATAAAAAGTAAACGCTAACAATGCACCAATCAACGTTAAAAAAAGTGCGATTGAAATAATTAGACCTTGATAGCGTTTATTATTATCAGTGTTATGTGTGGTTGCCATCTTTAGAATTCCTTGATTCACTTACTCAGTAGTAGTAGCAGGTGCGCTCTTGGCAACAGCAGGTAATGCTTCTACTTCACCTAACCAGCGCTGCTCGATTTCTTTAAAGGTGCCTCTTTCTTTTAGTTTAGTGATTCCTTCATTTACATTGTTAATAAGCTCTTTATTACCTTTAGCCATCATAACTACTTGTTGAGCAGATGGCGTATCTGCATCCTCGTAAGGCACAATAGTAACTTTGATTGCTGGATGGGTTCTGGCCGTATATTGTAGGATATGCATATCGTCTACAACGGCGTCAATTTTGCCTTGCACTAGATTTTCATAAGATAAGAATGAAGTGCCTGCAGTCGTGAGCTTAATGTCGCTGCCCATATCTTTCAATAACTCAGCTTGTCTCGAGCCTTCCAATGCCCCAATGCGCAAGCCTTTTAGATCATCTAAACCTTTGATATTCAAGTCGGTTTTTTCGTACATGATTGCAGATGGGTTAAAGAAGTAAGGTATTGATAGACCGTATTTTGCATCGCGATCTTCTTTATAAGCGATACCCGACACTGCTATATCTCGACTCCCTGAGGCCACACTATCAAACAAACCTTGCCACGTTTCTTTATAAAACTCTACTTTAAAACCTTGTTCCTCACCAATGGCGCGGATGGAATCAACATCGGTACCTTGCATATTCCCGAAATCATCTTGATAGGAGAAAGGCGGCAAATCACCTGTCATCGCGACTTTCATAGTAGGCGCTGAATCAGGAAGCTTGCTGACAAACGTATCCTGCCCTTCAACCTTCACTTCCTCGTTCGAAGCTGTACTTTCTTGAACGGGAGTGCTGTTGTTACATCCAAATAGACCAACGGTCAATACGACTGGCAGTACTCTATATAATATTTTCATAATCCATCCTTAGAAATTGAAAGTAGTTACATTTTATTGAATAAAACCGTTGCAACTGGATATGTAAAGTAGAAGTAAAAAGATTTTAGATCTGCATATCCAATACATTATTAAATGTAGTCATAATATATATAGATAATATTCACTCTACACCTGATACAAGTTACGACTAAAATTAGTTAGCTCATTCACGAAATAACAACCTAGTAAGGTTACGTACCACTTTTGTAGTAAATAAATTACATTATGTTACATTAGATGATACTCAATTGGTTTTGTAAATGCAAGAATTATGTTTGGCTTATATTTAATCTTCCAAATAAAAAACTATGATGGTTTTGTTTGCAAGAACAAACAACGAATATAGAAAAGAATTTAAGCTGACAGTGCATCTCATACTTAGAGCATTTAAAATGCAAGACTGTGGGATATGATTCTAGGTATAAAGAGTAAACACTATTACGTGGTGATCAATCATAAATATATGACTGTCGAAATAGCAAAACTATAATAGCGTTAACTCTTGATCTAATGAGTAGATGATTCTAATAGCAACTTAGCTCACTTGTTTAGCAGTAGCAGGAGTAGCTGCGGAAGTACTATTAGCATCAATAGTTGGCTCTGTACCACCTAACCAACGTTGCTCAATTTCTTTGAACGTTCCTTTTTCTTTGAGTTTATCGATGCCTTCATTGACTTTACTGATGAGCTCTTTATTACCTTTGGCCATTAACACGACTTGTTGCGCTGATGGATTATTTTCCCCTTCATACGCGACGATAGTTACCTTATGTTCTGGATGACCTTTGGCTGTATATTGTAGGATGGGTAAGTCATGTAAGACAACATCAACTTTGTTTTGGAGCAAATCTTCGTATAACAAAAATGCAGTTTCTCTTGTCGTAAGCTCGCTGTAATTGCCTATTTCCTTAATCTGATCAACTTGCTTAGCACCTTCCATACCTCCTACATGCATATTCTTTAAATCTTCCAAACCCGTTATTTTTACATCACTTTTTGTATACATTATTGCTGATGGGTTAAAGAAGTAAGGATTAGATAAGCCATATTTTACAGCACGGTCGTCCTTATAAGAAATACCTGATATTGCCAAATCTCGACTGCCTGATTCCACACTATCAAACATGGCTTGCCACGTTTCTTTATAGAAATCAACCTTGAAACCCTGCTCTTCGCCAATAGCACGAATAATATC
>JBBSUA010000216.1:0-4105 GCA_038235315.1 Pseudomonadales bacterium
ATGATGTCCGATGATGCCATTGCCTGCTGACTAAAAGCGGGCTGACTGTCATCATAAACGACCACTATCGCAGCTCGCAGTTGCTCTGAGCGCTGATCAATCACCTCTTGCACAATATATTGATGATTTTGATCAACGGTTGGAATAATAAAGCACAGTTTATGATCCACCAGTAGCAGCATTTGGATACCATCAAGCATGAGTGGCAAGATTGCATTGATCTCACCACGACGCGACCCCGGCATCACACAAATCAGCTGACTGACGTATTCAAAACGCTCAATAAAAAACTGCTGCAAGCCATCATTATGCCAAACCAACTCGCTACGCAATTGATTGGTAGGCGTAGTGACAAGACGTTGATCTATAGTGCGCAGTAGTGGGTGACCAACACAGATGGCAGGATGATTATGACGCTCATAAACTGGCAATTCGAATGGAAACAAACACAATACTAAGTTGGTCGCCGCCTTAATCCCGTGAATACGTGACTCGCGCCATGCCCAAATAGAGGGACTGACATACTGCACACAAAATATACCTTGGGGCTTAAGCTTTTTGGCGACTCGCAAATTAAAATCAGGCGCATCAATACCGACAAACCACTCTATATTTGCTATTTTAAAAGCGGCTAACAGCTCACGACGCGCTTTGAATAAGTCAGACAATTGCGACAGCACTTCGACTAAACCCATCACCGCTAAACGTGACAGCGGAAAAATGCTTTGCAAACCCTGCGCCTGCATTTTTGCGCCACCCACGCCCACCCAAACAATATCATCACGCAAATTATTCATCTGCTCCATAAAGTCTGCGCCTAAGCTATCACCTGATACCTCGCCTGCCACAATACCTATTACTAGAGGCACATTTTTTGTCTCAGCTATTTCAGGCACTTTAGGTTCGTTATTTGCTTGAGATATCAACTCAGTATCCTTTGCAGGCACAGTAGAATTGGTCATGGAAAACTCTTATTATTGACAACGCGCTATGAATGATATGGCTCTAAAAAGCCAAGTATAACAAAATTTTGGTTTTAACATTCCAGTTATCAGGCAATAATCTCACCGACTGCCCTTGTCAACTGGCACTTTTCACCGCATAATGAATGTTCCTATAAATTAGCTAAACGACGTATAATCATGACTACACCAGCTACTCATAACGCAGATATTGATGACGTGAATATTGAACAATTCATCCCCTTGATCACTCCCGCTGAGCTAAAAACTGAGCTACCACTGACAGAATCGGCATATAACACGGTTCTAAAAGGTCGGCATACTATTCAAAACATTTTGGATGGTAAAGACAAACGCTTGTTCGTCGTCATTGGCCCTTGCTCTATCCATGACCTTAAAGCGGCTCATGAATACGCCGATCGCTTAGCCCTATTGGCAAAAGAGATCGAAGACAGTATATTTATCGTCATGCGGGTTTATTTTGAAAAGCCACGGACGACTGTCGGCTGGAAAGGAATGATCAACGACCCTGACATGAACGACAGTTTTGATATTCAAAAAGGGCTACGTACCGCTCGTAAGCTACTCATTGACTTAAATGAAAAAGGATTGCCTTGCGCGACCGAAGCGCTTGATCCTAATACTCCACAGTACATTCAAGACTTAATTAGCTGGTCTGCTATTGGGGCGCGTACGACTGAAAGTCAGACTCATCGCGAGATGAGCTCAGGTCTTTCATGCCCAGTAGGATTCAAAAACGGTACTGATGGTGGCATGACTGTCGCTGTGAATGCTATGCAAGCCGTAAAAGAAGGTCATAGCTTTTTGGGTCTCTCAGCAGATGGTAAGGTCTGTATCATCAAGTCTAAAGGTAATCCTTACGCTCATGTGGTATTACGTGGTGGCAATGGCAAACCTAACTATGATGAAACGGCAGTTTCTGAAGTTGAAAACGCCTTAGCCCAAGGTAAAACCAGCAGCAAGATTATGATTGACTCAAGTCATGCCAATTCAGGTAAAGACCCGTACTTACAGCCAATGGTTATCAATAACGTCGCTGAACAAATCCAAAATGGTAATAAATCTATCATTGGTATGATGATTGAAAGTCATCTCAAAGGCGGTAGTCAAAAACTGACCGCTGATTTGGATGCGCTTGAATACGGGATGTCGATTACTGATGGTTGTTTGGATTGGGAAAGTACCGTTACAGCGCTGCGTAGCTTACGCGATATGGTAAAGGACGTCTTACCTACTCGCTAAATAATATAGTCAAATCACTTTAAAACACACAATATTGTGTTTGCTACTAACGGTATAGTTATTAAGAGTTTAAAACTAAAAAAGCCTATCTATTAAAGATAGGCTTTTTTGTCTTTGCAATTTATGACGAATACTACCATTACTAAAATTCAGAATAGCACTGAAATCGAGTGTAAGTACTGCGTTTTATAGACTAAACCAATTTAACGCTGCTAATCGTATTTTTGGGCTTGCTATAAGTTTAAGCGTCAGCAGCACCCAATACACTACTCAAGCTCTCAAGTACATGTTTAGACGATACCTGCTGTTGCAATTCAATCAGCTTGTCATGTGCCATTTGACGCTTTGGCTCAACCAAGGTATACCAACGCGCCAGCACTTGCAGCAGTCGTGAGGCTAGTACTGGATTGGCATCATCCATCTTTTTGATTACCTCTGTATAGATATCTAAGCCCTCTGCCGTCCATAATACCGTTGGCTGCGCGCTAAAAGCACTGATAACTGAACGTATGCGATTGGGCGTATTCCAATCAAAGTCAGGATGATTAAGCAGTGTTTTGATGGTATCAGTAGTGACATGATGGCTTGACGCTTGCACACTAAACCACAGATCAATAACCAAGTTATCCTCATTAAATCGTTTATAAAAGTCTGCTAAGTAGTCTTCGCTATCTGTTAACTGATGATTGACCATTGCTTTTAGCGCCCCTAAGCGCTCAGTCATACAACTGGCATTGTCATATTGTAGGCGCGCCCAATTAGGAGCATCGGTTATATTTGCTGTCAATGCCATATCGAGTACCACATTACGCAACGCTCGTGCGCCAAGTGCTTCAGAGCTATCAGAATAAGGCTGTAGCGGCAACTGCTCATGCAACATCACCCACTGATCTTTAAGCGACTCAGCGACTTGTTTATATAAGTCCTCACGTTGCTGTTTAATCACCGTAGGATCATAATTCTCATGAATAGCCGATGCCAGCTCTTGCGAGGATGGAATGTCAAGTAAACGCGCCGCGAGCATCGCATCGGTAGCCGCCAGCTTCGGTAATGTCTGCTCTAATGCTTGAAGATAAATTTCAGGGCTACTTGTAGAACTTGAACCCTGCAGCAGGATACGATTAACCAGCATTTGCGCGACTTGCCAACGATTGAATCCATTGGTCTCAAAGTTAAGTAAAAATGCCAAATCTTCGTTTTGATAGTCATAATTAAGTTGTACAGGCGCACTAAAATCACGCAGCAGGGAAACGACGGGTTCGCTAGTGATATTGTCGAAGCTAAAGATTTGTTCTGCTTGATCCAGTAGTAACAGTCGCTCTGCGATAACAGTGCCTGATACTTTGTCAAATAGAGCCGTAGCCACCGGAATCGGTAATGGTTTTGGTGCATCGAACCCAGCTACCTGCCGTGTTTGCTGACTCAAGGTGATAGTCAACTTCTGAGTCTCGCTGTCATACCGCTGATGACCTGATAATACTGGTGTACCCGGCTGACGATACCAATCAATAAAGTCTTCAATTTTACTATCAGTAATGCTGAGCGCTGATAAAAAGTCCTCAACGGTCACTGCTTGTCCATCGTAACGTCGAAAGTACTCATCTGTCCCTTTACGAAAATTATCTGCCCCCAAGGTATTGGCGATCATACGCACGATTTCTGCGCCTTTCTCATAAACCGTGGCAGTATAAAAGTTATTGATCTCAACAAAACTCTCAGGACGTACGGGATGCGCGAGTGGCCCTGCATCCTCGCTGAACTGATGCGCACGTAAAGTAGCCACATCATCGATACGTTGTACGGCGCTCGATTGCTGATCAGCTGAGAACGACTGATCACGAAAGACCGTAAAGCCTTCTTTTAGACACAACTGAAACCAA
>JBBSUA010000217.1:0-4103 GCA_038235315.1 Pseudomonadales bacterium
ATGAGCGCGAGCCACGTTCTTGTACCAATCCTTATGGACAAAGCAAGCTGACCGTCGAGCATATTTTAGAAGATTTGTCCGCATCAGATGCTGAATGGAATGTCATTACGCTCAGATATTTTAACCCAGTAGGCGCACACCCCTCTGGTCAGATTGGTGAAGATCCAAACGATACTCCTAACAATCTAATGCCTTATATCTCGCAAGTTGCTGTAGGAAAACTCTTCAAGCTTAGTGTTTTTGGTTTTGATTATCCAACGATTGATGGTACTGGGGTACGTGACTATATTCATGTTACTGATTTAGCGCAAGGTCATGTTGCTGCACTCAATTATTTAGAGCAACAAGCGCATCCGATAGGTTTTTTACCCATCAATCTAGGATCTGGAAAAGGGACGTCAGTATTAGAGTTGGTTAATGCGTTTACGACCGTAACGGGTCAAACTGTCCCATATCAATTCGTTGCGCGCCGTGCTGGTGATATTGCCAGCTGCTATGCTAGTGCGGATAAGGCAAAAATGCTGTTAGATTGGGATGCCAAACTTTCTGTCACTGATATGTGTGCAGATACTTGGCGTTGGCAAAGTATGAATCCTGATGGCTATCGCAATTCTTAATTTTTATCAGACAATAATTACTCTTTATCTAAATTTAACGTATTTCTTAACATAGCCTAATACTTATGAAAAAAATTACCTATGCTGTTATTCCTGTTGCCGGCTTTGGTACGCGTATGCTGCCACTGTCTAAGGCCGTTCCTAAGGAGCTGTTGCCATTGGGTAATCGTCCTGCTATCCATTATGTGGTTGAAGAGGCTATTGCAGCTGGTATCAAACATATCGTACTGGTTGGACACGCCCAAAAAAGCGCTATCGAGAACTACTTTGATATCAATGCTGAGTTGGATAATCAGCTGCGTCAAAAAGGCAAAGATGCGCTGGCGGATAGCTTAAATTGGCTACCAGAGGATGTGACGATATCCATGATACGTCAAGGCAAAGCGCTTGGTTTGGGTCATGCCGTATTAGCGGCGCGTCCGATAATAGGTGAGCACGATTTTGCGGTATTACTGCCTGATGTGGTGCTTGATCCGTTTGCGAATGATATGCATAGCGATAATTTAGCCTTTATGATAAACGAGTTCGCTCAGAACCGTCACTCACAAATACTAGTAGATAAAGTGGCTGATAAGGATGTGCATAAATACGGCATTGCTAAGCTTAAAGGTGGTGTTAGCGATAATGATAATACAGACGTTAATGCTAGCTTTGCAGTAGCAGGTTTTGTGGAAAAGCCCAACATAACTGATGCACCGTCACGCTTGGCAGTGGTTGGTCGTTATGTCTTTAGTCATCATATATTTGATTATTTGGCGAATACGACTGCTTCTGTGGGTGGCGAGATTCAATTGACCGATGCCATTGATGCACTAATCAGTGAGTATGGGGTTAATGTGACTACTATGCGTGGTAACAGTTATGATGCAGGCGATATGCACTCTTATATGCAGGCATTTATTTATTTTGCTCAACAACAATTAGCCGCTGATGGATAATATAATGTCTGATAAATCTTACCCTAGTGCGCGTCGCTCCAAGCATTGGACACAGTTACAGCAGTTAGCGGATCAGCACTGGTCACTTGCGACTCTATTTGCGCAGGACGATGAACGCGCACAACGTTTTAGTGCTCAGTCTAATGCGCTATATATGGACTATAGTAAGCAATGTATAAATGATGAAGTGCTGGCAAACTTATTAAATCTAGCGAATAGCTGCAATTTGTCTGCGCGTATTAAAGCCTTGATGCAAGGGGCGATGGTGAACACTAGCGAAAAGCGCGCGGCTTTGCATACGGCATTACGTCTACCAGAGGATGCAAAACTGCAAGTGGGTGCACAAGATGTGGTCTCTGATGTGCACAATAGCTTGGCGCAAGTTGCGCGCTTATCACAGCGTATTCGTAACAGTACTTGGCGTGGATTCTCAGGTAAAGCGATTACCGATGTAGTCAATATCGGGGTCGGTGGTTCTGATTTGGGACCATTAATGGCAGCTACCGCGCTTGACGAATGGGCAGATACTACTATTGTCGTGCACTTCGTCTCCAATATGGACGGTAGCCAACTGGATAACTTGCTTAAGCGCTTGAACGCTGAAACCACACTATTTATTATCTCATCCAAGTCCTTTGGTACCGTCGATACTCTATCTAATGCCAAAACAGCGCTGTCATGGTTGCTGGCTACGGCAACATTACGTGCGGGTACGCAAGACAGTGTTTTACGTCGACATTTTATTGGCATATCAGCAAATAGTGAAAAAATGAGCGAATGGGGTATTCATCCTGAGCATCAGTTGCAACTTTGGGACTGGGTCGGTGGTCGCTTTTCTTTGTGGTCAGCGATTGGGCTGGCGATTGCTATTCGTATCGGTATGCCGCAATTTCGTGAATTGTTGGCAGGTGCACACAGTATGGATGTGCATTTTTCCACTGTCGATTTTGCAGATAACTTGCCTGTTTTACTAGGCTTAATGGCGGTTTGGAACAGCACATTTTTGCAAATACATGCACATACGGTACTGCCTTATGATGGACGCTTAAGCTATTTGCCCAGTTATTTGACGCAACTTGAGATGGAGAGCAACGGTAAGTCAGTCACTCATGACGGTAGCCATATTGACTATAATACCTGTCCTATTCTGTGGGGTGAGATTGGTTCTGATGCTCAGCATGCTTTTTATCAATTGCTGCATCAAGGCACTCAGCATGTCTCTTGTGATTTTATCGCGTGTGTACGTCATTATAGTAATGAGGTGCAGAACGCCTCACTACAACACCAACATGAGCTGTCACTAGCTAATTGCTTGGCACAAAGTCGGGTACTGGCTTTTGGTAATGCGGCTATTGTGGACACCACTACGGCGTGCGATGCGGATAAATATAAACATTACCGTGGTAACCAGCCCTCAACGACAGTATTGATAGACGAGCTGACGCCGCATAGCTTAGGGACGTTAATTGCGCTCTATGAGCATAAAGTCTACGTGATGGCTAGTATTTGGGATATTAACCCTTTTGATCAGTGGGGTGTTGAGATGGGTAAACAGATGGCAGAGTCGGTTCATCAGGCCCTACAACAAGATGGTAGCCTGCCTTTTGATACCTCTACCAACCAGCTATTGGCACATATCAGACAACTGGCTTAGTGCTTTTAAACGACAGCTCAGGTCATGTTAATTGATTTGCCACAACTATATTTTTTTAAAAGACTGTTTTTACAGAGGATCTAAGATGTCTGCTGTTCCCATTACGATCAATCAAAACCCAAAAATCTGCGTTATTATCGGTCATGATATTGAGGCCATAACCAGTGCCGTAGTGCTCGCAAGCTTAGGTCAGCATGTTCATCTATACGCAGATACTGTCCTATTAGATCAGCAATTACAGCAATATGGTTTTGAGCATCATCTACAGGCTTTGTGGCAACTATATACTCAGCAACACCAAATTATCAGTCAGGCATTACCAAAAAATGCGGATCAGCTGACCCAAATTTACGAAAACGTAAAAACTATCCACGATCATAATAACAGCAAGCAAGTGGCGCTTTATTGGTTATTTCTAGACAGCATTAAAACCGTATGGTCAGAAGATAATTGGATAATGGCTTTCAATCATAGCAATCAGCAATCGATACCTGTGGTTATCAGTGGCATTGAACAGTTGGGGTGTGTCTCAGCGCTAGCGAAGCGCTTGCAGCGTGCTTGGGTCTATTATATACCGTTCGTATTCTTGCAAGATGGTGAAGCTTATAGCTCGATGCTGACGCCATCGCTATGGCTACTCGGTGAAAAAACGCCGGATAGTAGCCAACATATCGCACCATTACAAGAGATAATACAGCACGCTCGTGCCTATCATCATGCCGATATCTCTACAATAGAGTTTGCACGTAGCAGTATCATGGCGATGCTAGCCACTCGGGTTAGTTTTATGAATGAGATGTCGCGCCTAGCGGATACTCATGGAGTCGATATCGAACAAGTTGGTCGAATTATGGGGCTTGATGCGCGCGTGGGTCGTAGTTATCTGCAGGCAGG
>JBBSUA010000218.1:0-4099 GCA_038235315.1 Pseudomonadales bacterium
ACTTCTGATCACTTGAGCACGAAAGTCTGCTGAATAAGTCATAATCTTTTTGCTTTTCGCTTGTTTTAAATTCAATGTACCACTTTTATAAAGGCCTTACTATAGTGATGTCATTGATTTAATAACTTCACCACCAAATGGTAGCTGCGAATCCATCAAAATTGCATTATAGTAGCTAAGACTGATCCAACACTAAAATAAGGAGCAAATAATGAAATATTTAGGATTATGCATCGCTGCTGGACTCGGATTGGGCTTGAGCGCCTGTGTCACGATCAATGGCGCACCGATGGACACTACAGGCAACACTAATCAAAATATAGTCACTCAATATCCTATTGAGACCGCTATGCTCAATATCTACACTAAAGCACGTAGCCAAACCTTGACCGCCACTGTAGGCAATCAGAATATCGTCGCCGACATCACCGTCGCACCCAAAGGCGCTATGGTATTCAATGGCAAGCAAGTACAAGGTGCTGAAGTGAGTACCCTCACTAAGTCAAACAACCAAGTAATCGATCAATCGGTCAGTACCAACTACTATACTTTGAACCCTTTGATGTTCTATGGCTTTACCAGTAACTCAGGTGAATATTCAATAGCAACGCAGAGCATGACTATTCCTAAAATGGCAAAAATTGGGGATAACAACGTACTCATCACTGAAAATGTCTACAGTGATAGCAGCAAACGCAATAAGACGGGTGTCTACAATCAGTCTTGGTCATTGACGCAAGACAGTAGTAATACCGCTTGGTTGTGTATCGATACGTCTGCCAACAGATTACTCAGCGTTGATCCTGATGGCGCGACCTCTGAGTGCTATAAGATCAATGCTAAAGGAGATATTTTAGCGAGTCGATTAACCTTAGACACGCCAACTCAGACAATTAGATTCATGAGTCGATGAAGATTTTGGGGCGGTTAACATTGCGAGGCTTTTACTTTATTGGTAAGTAAGTTTTTGCTTAAGCGTTGCACAGAGTTAATCATAGTAATAACAAGTTTGCTCGTGGTTAATACCTACCAACGGTATCGATTCCTTTTGAAACTATATTAAATAATGATTAGCTGAATTTGATAGTGTTACTGCAAACGTTGAGCTGCATTTCCAAGAGCATAAATGGCGTTGCAAATCCGGATTTAAACGACTTTCAACGCCAACTTTGAAACTTGATGAAATGATGTTATCCACTTTTTGCTAGTCTAGAGACAAGTAAGGTTTAAGCCTAACCGTTAAGTGCTAGATTGGCTAAATTACATATCTCTTAGCCTTACTATACACCTAACTATTAGGCTTAATTTTAGAACCTATCCTAGATTTAATTAATAAAGATAGCTATTGCGCAGACATCGGGTTTCATAAGAATTATTACAATACTATAATAAGAAGAAATACGCCCACAAGCCAACGACAAACGTAGCAATAATATTTAGCACGACCCCAGTACGTATCATTTCTGACTGCTTAATAAGCCCCGTACCGAATACAATGGCGTTCGGTGGAGTGGCGACAGGTAGCATAAAGGCACAAGATGCACCGATGCCGATGACCAACACCAACACTTCAGTTGGTAAGCCCATTTGCTCAGCGATAGCCGCAAATACAGGTACTAATAGCGCAGCGGATGCCGTATTAGAAGCAAACTCTGTTAAAAATATAATAAATGCCGATACGGCAATCATGACTACGATAATCGGTGCAGCTGATAGCGCATTAGCGACGGTCTGGCCCAATATTAATGAAGCTCCGGAGACTTTCAGCACTGTCGACAGCGCGATACCGCCACCAAATAACATGAGTACGCCCCAGTCGGTATTATCAGAGACTTGCTTCCATGATACTAAGCCTAAACTGACCACAGCGGCGGCAGCTATTAATGCAATGACCGCATCAGTATCGGTAATATCGAAAGCTGCGCCAATCTTTTTGGAAAATATCCAACTAAATGCTGTCAGGATAAAAACCACGATAGTTATTACACGTGGTTTGTTCCACTCGATAGGCTCGTCTTGATTCAAAATTACCTTACGATTAAGATTAGGTTTAAGCACGAAGTACATGGCACCCAATAATAACGGCAGTAGCACTAACATCATTGGAATACCAAACTTCATCCAATCAATAAAAGAGATATCTAACGCTTTGGCAGCGATTGCATTAGGCGGTGAGCCGACGATCGTACCTAAACCACCAAGGCTAGCAGAATAAGCGATACCTAATAGTACAAACACAAAGGTACCACGATCTTTTTCGCGGTCCACTTGCGTTAAAATACCAAGTGCTAACGGTAACATCATAGCCGCAGTTGCGGTGTTCGATATCCACATCGATAAAAATGCGGTGACTCCAAATATTAAAAATACTGCAGTGCCAAGCTTACCGCCTGATATAGATAAAATCTTTAGAGCAATCTTTTTATCTAGTTGCTGTACGTGCAATGCCGCTGCCAGAGCAAAACCACCGAAAAATAAATAAATAATGGGATCAGCAAAGCTTTGTAAACCTATTTCGGCATCGAATTCTGGGATACCAATCAATGCCCCTACCACCACTACTAGTATCGCAGTGATGGTGACATGTATTGCCTCAGTCAACCATAACACACCGATGAAAAATAGTAGGGCAAGGCCTTTATTGGCACTGATATCGAACGGTAATACACTATAAATTATTACACTAATAATCGCTGCTATTGCGACAACTATCAACCCTTTACCCGTACCCTTTGGAAAGGTATCAGTGAATAAATACTCGTTGCCATCATTAGGAATGTGACTGTCTAGCTTCTGCTCTGACATAAATTTTCCTCATTGTGTCTAAAGGCAATAATAAAGAGCGTAGATTAACAGATTAAGTGCAAGTTCAAACGAAAAATAGAAAAAAGACTTATATGTGGTTAGGAAATGAAATACTCTATGCCGGTATAACCGACCTTGATTGATAAAAATAATAAAATTAAATAAATAGCATTTCTAAATTTAGCATTACTAACTCGATTTCTTAATTTGATACCTATAAATAGAAATAGAATTGAAGCTGTAGTAAGAATAGTAAGACTTATTACCTCATGTTTGCTAAAGGCTAATATCTGATCTCTTAGCAGAATAATTTGTACTATTTTGCTTAATAAATAACAAATATTACTCGCTTTCACAATCTCATGTTTGTTATTAGTGTTGGAGAACAAGTACATCATAAGAATTGGTGACATAGCATTGGTTGCACCACCTACAATACCTGCTACAGAGCCAAAAATTATTAAACTAAGTGTACCTGTAGGTATTCTTAAACCTTTAATAATGCCTTTATTGCTTAAATATCCATTGATAACGTAATACAGCGTTATCATTGCCATTAATAGATACACTATGCCTGCTGGCACATACCATAGAAGATTTACTCCAACGATGCTGCCTATCAATGAAGTTAGAGCGAGCAACCAATACTTTTTTGAGTAGTAAACTATTTCTCCCCATATACCTCTGCTGTTGTTAGTGAATAGGACTATGACATTCATGATAAGGCTTGGGAACGCCATTATCGCAATCGCTTTAGGTAAGGGTACAAGCATCGCTAAAGCAATAGTCCCTATCATTGGAAAGCCCATTCCTGCTAAACCATGTAGCAATGAAGCAACTGCAAATACGATCAGCTGTAAAGCATATAATAATGTATCAGGCATATCGCTGATTAAGCTAACTACAATCATGTTTAGCTACTCTTTTTTAAATTATTTGCGAGCTCTTTCATCGGCTCTTCATTATCTTTTCTAGTTAAAATTCATTTAGATTGTCGGCTGTATAGTCAGTTGAAAACAAAACGGTTATGACTCTATTAAACGCACTACTGGTATAAATTTTACTTGCTTGCTGTGTCTACGCTGACAGAGGCTGCGCAAAATTCACTCCAGTAGTGCTATAACACTTTTGAAATATATCGACTATATACTCAGCTAGCTCTTCCATAAATTTTGCCATCAAATCCGTACCACTAAATTTGGGAGATTTTAATCAAGCAGCCTGATGATAGAAATTAAACCCCATCTGTCTTCGCATTTTATAGCCTAAACTCTTCTGAACCCTAGCTTGATTG
>JBBSUA010000219.1:0-4092 GCA_038235315.1 Pseudomonadales bacterium
ATGAACGGTGTTGCTATTAATACCGCGCATGAACTTGGGCACAAGTCTGACCGACTTAATCGGGTGTTAGCGCGTATTAGTCTGGCACCAACTGCTTATGGACATTTCGCCGTTGAGCACAACTTTGGTCATCATCGCTGGGTTGCTACCCCAAAAGATCCAGCAAGTAGCCGTTATAACGAATCGTTTTGGCAGTTTTTACCGCGCACCGTATTTGGTGGGTTACGCTCGGCGATTAATATCGAGACGGAGCGGCTGGCTCGTAAAGACAAATCGTTTTGGCATGCAGACAATGAGCTGTTGCAAGGGTGGACAATGTCAGCTTTGCTTTTCGCAATAATGTACAAAGCCTTTGGTAAAAAGATTATTCCGTTCATTACTATTCAAGCTATTTATGGCTTTAGCCTGTTAGAGGCAGTCAACTATCTTGAGCATTATGGTCTATTGCGAGAGCAGCGTGACGATGGTCGTTATGAGCGTACGCAGCCTGAGCATAGTTGGAATAGCAATCATGTGGTGACTAACTTATTTTTATATCAATTGCAGCGTCACTCTGATCATCATGCTCATCCCGCTCGCGTCTATCAATTACTACGTCATTTTAAGGAGGCACCGCAATTGCCTTCGGGCTATGCCAGTATGATTATACCGGCATATATTCCGCCACTTTGGTTCGCTATTATGAACAAGCGCGTGCGTCAGCATTACGATGGAGATATGAGCAAAGTACATCAACACCATAAACCGCTCAGTCCGCGTATGCAACGAGCGACTGATCTTGCAACCAAGAGCTTAGAGTGGTTAGCGAAATTGCGCAAACAAGAGTAGTGTGAGGTTAGTACTAACGGATATATGATATATTACTAACTATCCTTATAAACCACTCGCTTGCATTAAGGATTGGCTATAGCAATGATTTAATTGAGCTTATCAGGTATAATTAGTATCGTTTTACAGGCTCTAAAAATACATTAACTATAAGTAATACTATGACGCAATCAACTCAACAAAATATTCTACAAGGTATCTACCGCCACTATAAAGGCAACCTGTATCAAGTACTGCATACGGCTCAACATTCCGAGACGGAAGAGTTGCTAGTCGTCTATCGTTGTCTTTATGGTGAATACGCCGTTTGGGTTCGACCATTAACCATGTTTGCGGAAATGTTACTCATAGATGACAAGCAAGTACCAAGATTTGAGCTTATTGAGGCTTTGGCAGATTAACATTGAGATTTTTTTTACCGTATTCATCAAACAAAAAAGCGACCCATTAAGGTCGCTTTTTTATTCATACGCTGCACTAATTAGCTATTTAAGAATTCAATCAACACCTGATTAAACTCTTCGGCATGCGTCACATTAATACCATGTGGACCACCTTCTACAACATGTAATTGACTGTCGGCAATCATATCATGCGAGCGCTGACCACTGGCTTCGAATGGGACGATTTGATCCGCGTCACCTTGAATGACTAAGGTAGGCACATCGAATTTCTTTAGATCATCGCGAAAGTCAGTATAGCTAAAGGATTTAACGCAATCCAAGGTTGCTTTAGCTGAAGCAAAGGCGGCAATGTCACGGTTGTATAGGCGCAAGGGTTTACTGACCAATAGCTTGCCATCTTTCGGCGTAAAGAAATTCTTGGTAAAGTCGTTTAAAAAGGCGATTCGATCGTTAGTCACGCCATCTATAAACCCTTGAATGTCTGATTCTTCAAGACCACCATCAGGATTATCATCAGCTTTGAATAAATAAGGCGGGACAGCAGAGGCTAGTACGGCTTTGCTAATGCGCTCTGAGCCGTAATTACCGATATAGCGCGCCACTTCGCCGCCACCCATCGAGAATCCGACAATGGTTGCATCGTTTAAGTCCAACTTATCCATAAGCGCTTTTAAATCTTGCGCCAAAGTATCGTAATCGTACCCTTCCCATGGCTGAGAAGATTTTCCAAAGCCACGTCTATCATAAGTAATGACTTGATAGCCCGCTTCTACTAGCGCAAGCGTTTGTGCTTCCCATGCACGACCACTTAACGGCCAGCCATGAATGAGTACTACAGGCTTACCAGTACCTTGGACTTCGTAATAAAGATCAACAGGTTGATCCGCTTGGGTTGCAACCGTAACGTAGGGCATAGTCATATCCTTTTAAATTATTATAATGATATATTATATAGTGATGCTTACTAACCAGTAAGATCAGCTTCTTAGTATAGAGAGAGGATAGAACTATTACTATGTCATGTTGTAGAGCAAACGTATTGAATACTAGGTTTGTTAGGTGAAATCGTAATCAAATCATTAATCCTGCAAGAATTCCTTCAACACTTTATAAAACTCAATGGGCGCATCCATCGGTATCGCATGTCCAGCATTCGCTATTTTCTCCACCTTTGCATTGGGCAGCATATCTGCTAATTGTAATTGCCATTCTGGATCATACAACTTCGAGCGGCCACCAATAAGTAGGGTAGTCGGAATAGTTACCGTTGCCAAAACATCACGATAATCAAAGGGCAGCTCAACGTAAGCGGATAGACAATGTAGTTTATGCTGCCAAGTTGAATGATTCATTAACCCAATTTTATGTGGCGCACGATAACTCAACGTTTTTACTAACCATTGCGAATGTCGACGACTTACAGAAAGCAGGGAAAACGCACGCTCCATATCCAACAAGCCAGTTTTTAAGCTATAAGGGAGGTGACGAAAATCATTCATATCCATATAAGGTTTGGCAGTAGTAATTAACTGTTCAAACTGAGCAAATAATTCTGCCTGACGCGCCCCAAACACTCCACCTTGCCAGTCTGGCTGATTATGAATAATAGGCGCTTGGTCGATATTCAAGTAACGACTGATATTGCTATTGCCAAAGCGTTTAAAGTAAGCCCACATCACTAGCGCACCCATAGAAATACCAGCAACTGGCATCGTACTGATACCTGTTTCTCTACTGATATATTGGATGACTTGCTGAGTGTCTTGCGCGTATTGCTCAATAAAATCAAAATCTGGCAAGGTCAAATCTGTTGCCAACCCAAACCCACGAAAGTGCGGCAAATAAAAACAGTATTGCTTTGCTAATGGTAATATAAATGGCAAAAATTGCCGTGCATCCATTCCAAACGCATGTAGCATCAGCACGGGCTGACCACTACCGATTACTGAGATCGGCAGCAGGACGCCATCAGCGCCAGTGACACTGATGGTTCGTAAGTGATACGGCTTAGAGGTTTTAGTCATTTTATCGATAATAATTTATACCGCTATTGCCAAAGTTTGGCATAGTGCGCGTCACTTAACGCCGCTATATCTAGTGTAGTCAGCATTTCACGTAATGCTGACCACCGCTCGCTATCGGGCTTAATTGGTGTGACCAATCGTTTTAGCGTGTCATTGATAATATTATCCATTAGTGCGGATGGCGTCTCATCAGTATAGCCATAATAGATGGCCCGTGCCTCTGCCGAATTATTGATACATAGCTGAGCCATCTCGGTGCTGACTTTGACAAACGCTTGTAGCGCGTCTGACTTATCCGCCCAAATACTATGCGTGGTCATCAGCTCCAATGCTGAGAAATTAGGATATGGCGATAAGTTCTGATCGATAAAAGTATAGTCCAGTCCAGCATGATTGGCTTCAATACCTTCAAAGTTATAAAAGCATAACCACGCCCCATCGAAGTCACCATTCGCGTCACCCTGTTGCAAATTCTCTAGATGCTGAAAGTCCGTCTCTACGAACTCAACGTTACTTTTATCTAATACGAAGCCATTTTGATTGGCGTAACGATGCAGTATCTCAAAGCCAATTTTATTCGTAATCGGATTGGCGGCTGGTGTGGTGATACGTATCGGCTGATTTTGGTGTAGCTTATCCATGCTGCTTTGCTTCATTAATACGCCACCATCGGTCACAAAGAAGCAGCCTAGCGCTTTTAAATCTTCAAAATAATGTTCAAATAAATGAATCGGCTCATTAACATGCAAGTCAATATTACCCGCTTGAAGTTCTGCAAAACCATCATAGTGTTCAGTGGGTTGAATCATATTGATATCAAGACCCGCTTTATCATA
>JBBSUA010000220.1:0-4087 GCA_038235315.1 Pseudomonadales bacterium
TATAAGTATATGTATACTTCAATGCACGAAAATACCAGATTTTAAAAAGTATACAAAGAGACTCTGACATGATTTTTGACATCCTCTAGTCCTATACTATCACATTCAATCACATTCACTTTTCGTAAGTCATTGATATTATTAAGAGTAGATTTGATAGAATATGATTGTATATGACGGTTGCGGGTTCAACTCCCGCCATCTCCACCATATTTTGTTAAAGAAGTCAGTCACTTAGGTGGCTGGCTTTTTTCTTGACATAATTTTGTAAACTAACATATACAAATTTCTATTATTTTTACAGCCAGAGTGATAAATCCAAAATATTAAACAGCAAGTTACTTGGAATATCTTATGTTCACGCCAAAAGCATTTAAAGAAAAAGACCTCAATACGATAACTGCATTTATTAAAACCAATCCACAAGCAACTGTAATCGCACAAACGGCTACAGGGCTAGAGGCGTGTCATATTCCGATGTATTGGCAAGATGATGGCAGCGAGTTTGGTTGTCTGTATGGGCATATCACTAAGGTTAATGCGTTGAATAACACTTCTAACCTTGACGTACCTTGGTTGATTGTTTTTCAAGATGCGGGTCATTATATTAGTCCAAATTGGTATCCCACGAAAGCGCTGACGCATAAAGAAGTACCAACGTGGAACTACCGTAGCGTGCACATAACAGGGGAAGTCAGTCTGCTACCCGAAGCGGAACAGCTGGTTGAAATTTTGTCTAAGCTAACTACAGATTTTGAATCTAATCAACCCATTCCATGGTCGCTTAATGATGCACCAGATCAATATATTCAGGCGCTTTGTCGAGCTATCGTCGGCATCCGTATTGATGTTACTGATATTCAAGCGCAGTTTAAGCTTAGCCAAAATAAGACGACCGAAAACAAAGCAGGTGTAGTGGCAGGATTGAAGCAACTTGGAACAACAAGGGCAAATGAGATGGCAGTATTAGTTAAAGAATATGATTATAAATTAACGATAATTATTTCTATATCGCATATCTTTTAGCGCCTACCACGCAAGCTACAGCTCCCAATGTGCTTATCAACATACCAGCGCTGACCGTCTCATTGAGTAATACTGCGGCCAATGCTAGACCCATAAAAGGTTGCAACAGTTGCAATTGACCAACCGCCGCAATACCACCCAAAGCCAAACCGCGATACCAAAATATAAAGCCGATAAACATGCTGAATATTGAAACATAGAGTAAGCCTGCCCAAGCAGTACCCTCAACTGCTAGCACAGATTTGGGCCATATTAACCAAACCATAGGCAGCATAATGGGTAGTGATAAGATCAGCGCCCAGCTGATGACTTGCCAACCCCCTAATGCTCGCGACAAGCGTGCGCCTTCAGCATAGCCAAGACCGCAAGCTATGACAGCGCCTAACATTAATAAGCTTCCTAATAGTGAAGTCTGCTCACTGCTCAAGGCTGCGTAACCTGCGACGAAAGAGCTGCCTAACACAGCAAAAACCCAAAATAGTGCCGGTGGTCGTTCGTCGCCACGCAAAACTGCAAATATGGCTGTGAAAAGTGGCAGAATGCCTAAATACACGATAGCGTATGCAGAAGTGACCCGCTGTAAAGCTAAAGCCGTTAGTAAAGGGAAGCCAATGACCACACCTAAAGTGACGATACCTAGTGCAGGCAAGTCAGCTCTAGTAGGTATACGCTGTTTCAAGATCAGTAAAGCTAGAGCACCGAGTAGGGCAGCAATCGTTGCTCTTGCCGCAGTAAGAAATAGTGGGTCGAACCCCATGACGGCTAAGCGTGTCGCTGGTAGCGACCCTGCAAATATAACCACCCCAATGAAACCACTGAGCCAACCTTGAGTTTTGTTTTTCATTATGAATACCAACGTGTATTTGATGCAATGATTAAAACAAAAGCTCGATAGGTTATCTATAGACAATCCAGTACAATTAAACAGAACTGTTTGGTCTATTTAGCCCATACAGTTCTACTTTTAGATCAGTTATTTTTGTTTGCTTACTTGCTCTCTCAATAGGAGCAGATCAAAAGTTTACTGCGGTCTGCTAGCCTAAAAAATGCTGACAAATATGAGTAAAATATGAAAGAGGATATGAAACCTAGAGTGACACGAATTGAAATAGCGATGGCTGATGTTAGAGAAAAGATAGCGACGGTTATTTATATGACGGGCACACGCCTGCCTTCTGTACGTGCAGCTGCTAGAAGCCATGGTTTTTCACCTTCGACGATCGTAGAGGCCTATGAGCGCTTGCAAACGGAAGGAGTCATTTATTCTCGTCCCGGTGCTGGTTTTTATATTGCAGATTCTATCGCGCCACTCTCTTTGGCAGATATTCGTCCAAATCTTGATCGAGCGATTGATCCATTGTGGGTTTCTCGACAATCCCTTGAACCTTCTGAGGGTACCTTAAAGCCGGGATGCGGTTGGCTACCGCCGGACTGGTTATATGAAGAGGGCATGCGTCGTGGATTAAAGAATGTGGCACGAGCACACTCTACGGTTATAAGTGAATATGCTACACCATTAGGATTACTTGAATTACGTCAATTATTAGCGCGGCGTATGGCAGGCTTAGGTATTAATGCAGAACCTTCACAAGTAATATTGACGGAATCTGGTACGCAAGCAATAGATTTGATCTTTCGCTTTCTATTAACGCCGGGCGATACGGTAGTAGTCGATGATCCTTGCTACTTTAACTTTCATGCTCTACTGCGGGCGCATCGGGTAAAAGTAGTGGGCGTGCCTTATACAGCAACTGGTCCAGATATAGAAGCTTTTGCCACTGTATTATCAGAGCATAAACCGCGCCTATATATTACTAATGCCGCTATACACAATCCAACTGGTGCGACACTATCACCAGCGACAGCGTATCGTGTACTGCAACTAGCGCAGACAGCGGGCTTATATATTATTGAAGATGATATCTTTGCAGATTTTGAAACTTCGCCAGCGCCAAGATTAGCGGCATTAGATGGCTTATCTCAGGTCTTTTATATCGGTAGCTTTTCCAAAACGTTATCAGCGTCATTACGCTGTGGTTATATTGCTACACCTAGCGCGTGGGTCGAGAGCTTGTTAGATTTAAAAATAGCTACTGGCTTCGGTGGTGGTCAATTGGCAGCGGCGGTTGTGTTGTCAGCATTGACCGATAGTGGTTATCGTAAGCACATGAGTACCATTCATGCCCGTTTGGCAATGGCACGTGCACAAACGGTACCTCGATTAGCTAAACTAGGTATTGTACCGTGGTTAATACCGCAGGCAGGCATGTTTCTTTGGTGCCAACTACCTGATAATAATAGTGCAGCTGAATTGGCAAGTCGCTGCCTTGCGCAAGGAGTGGTGTTAGCGCCCGGTAATGCTTTTAGCCAGTCCCAAAATGCAGAAAAATTTATGCGTTTTAATGTGGCACAAGCAGCGGATACGAGAATTTATGAGGTGTTGGCGGAAGCTTTGAGTTGATTGTTTTAGAAATTTTATAATTATTAGAACTATATCAAATTCTTATGTTGAATTTTATTAGGCTCAAGGAAAATAGCTATGACATCAATCTACGATAAATTTATCTATAGAGTTAGAGTCTTAAAGTTACAGTTGGGATTAACACTTTCTCCTGAAGTATTAGATTTTATGAAAATCAAAGATTTAGCTGAAAAAGGTAACGCATCAGCGCAAAGTAAGCTGGGATATATCTATTATAATGGTAAAGGTGTTCGTCAGAATGTTGACGAAGCTATGGTTTGGGTTGAACGGTCAGCCAGTCAAGGAAATGCTGATGCGCAACTCGATCTTGGATGTAGGTATCACATGGGTAAAGATGTTAGTCAAAACTATATAAAGGCAGCTGATTGGTTTCAGAAAGCAGCGAATCAAGGTGATGCTATTGCTCAATACTACCTTGGAACAATGTACCGATATGGTGACGGTGTTAGTCAAGATTATACCAAAGCAATAGAATGGTATCAAAAATCTGCTAATCAAAATGATTCAAGCGCTCAAATTGATCTTGGAGAAATGTACCAAAATGGCGAAGGTGTCATTCAGAATTTTTTTAAAGCAAAA
>JBBSUA010000221.1:0-4065 GCA_038235315.1 Pseudomonadales bacterium
CACATACGTGAGTTGCCGACCATATAGATACCGAACTTGCTTTGTAGACGTTCGACTTGCTCAGGCGTTAACCCTGTAAAGCTAAACATGCCATTCTGCTGAGTGAGGTAATCAAAGTCACGCTGAGGGAATTTAGCCGCTAACACGGATTTCAGCTTAGAGCGCATAGCTTTGATACGGTCACGCATCGCATAAACTTCGCCGACCCATTGCTCGTATAACACGGTATCGTTCATAACGATATCGACGATACGTCCGCCATGTGATGGTGGGCTAGAATAGATAGAGCGCACGATGAAGTTCAACTGACCGAAGACGCGCTCGACCTCATCGGTACTAGGACAAACGACAGATAAGCCGCCAACACGCTCGCCATATAGCGATAGGTTTTTTGAGAATGAATTACTGACAAAGAGCGGTAGACCCATATCGACGGCTTTACGAATCGCGTAAGCATCGCTGTCCATGTCCTCACCAAAGCCTTGGTAGGCAATATCCATAAACGGAATAAGCTCACGCTGCTTGATAACCTCTAGTACGGTATCCCATTGCGCTTGGGTCAAATCCATTCCCGTTGGATTGTGGCAGCAAGGGTGTAACAATATGACATCGTTTTTATTCAACGTCTCAAAGAACGCAATCATTTCATCGAATTTGATACTGTCATTGGCTTTATCATAATACGGATATGTGCCAACCTCGACGTTGGATTCTTCAAAGATAGCGATATGGTTGCCCCACGTTGGATCGCTAACATAGCATTTAGACTGAGGAAACCACCGGTGTATAAATTCAGCACCCACTTTTAAGGCGCCAGAGCCACCAATGGTAGCGATAGTGGCAACTAGACCGTCTTTTAATATTTGCGCATCTTTACCAAAGAGTAACTCCTGACAGCCTTTACGATGTCCAGGCAAGCCTGCCATTGGTAGATAAGGTCTAGGAGAGACGGGGTCTGCGATACGCTGCTCAGCAATTTTTACGCAGTCAAGGACAGGTAATTTGCCATTTTCGTCATAATAAATACCGATGCCTAAGTTAACTTTGTCTGGATTGCTATCCGCCAAAAATTTTTCCATAAGACCCAAAATCGGGTCACCAGCATAATAATCGATACGTTCAAACATGTTATTCCCTTATTTTCTTTATACAACAAAATACAAATCGAGCCGCCAAAAAGCATAGACCAGATTGATTATTAACTCAACGTTAGATTTATTTAAAAACCGTTAATCTATTCATTTAGCTATTAAATAGGTATTAAAAACTGTTTTCAAATCTCACTCAAAAACGCTGTAAAGCATTGAAATGGCTGTCAAAATAGGTTTGTAAAAACTGTTTAAAAACAATACTAGCAGGCGACAATCCTCGAGAGGAGCGCTGATAGATAAAAAACCGTCGCATTTTCACAGGTTGTGATAGTGGCCTCATTTGCAACCCATTTGCGCTTACCCAATCAATAACTTCAGGCATATAGGGTAGGCATAAGGTAATGCCAAAACCTTGACGGGTCATCTCGAGCGCAGTAGACATAAAGTTCACTTTGTAGCGTGCTTGATGGATATGGCTGGCGACGGCTTCCTCCAGTTCAGCGGTCACTTGCTCGTTAATAGGGCCGTTTAGAGTAATTAATGGCGTACCTAACAGCTGTTGCCAAGTAATCTCGCTTTGTTGCGCCAGTTCGTGATCCTCAGGCATTACCACGCAAAACGGCAATTGATATAACAAATCGGCACTGACATCATCATCTGCGTCCATAGAACCAAGCTCTACACCTACGCCTAAATCAACCTCAATATTTTGAATATATTCAAGCACGTTCTCTGCTGAACAGTCCAGCAAAGACACACTAATATCGGGATACGCTTTAGTAAATTGCGCTACTACCGCAGGCATGGATGAGGCCGCAAATTGTGATACTGCCAATCGTACTTGCCCTTGCGCAAGGCTAGTCAAGCTATTCGCTTCATTGACAAACAAGTGCATTTCATTGAGCACTCTACGCGCTTGCGGCAGCAGATTTCGTCCCACCGTCGATAATGACAGCTGCCGGGTAGTGCGATCAAACAGCACGATTTCAAGAGTGGACTCTAGCTCTTTAATCAGTCCGCTCACGGCAGACTGGGTCAAATACATCTGCTCACTGGCACGGGTAAAGCTGCCGTTATCAGCGACTTTGATAAAAGCATCTAGCTGGCGAATACTCACATTCATAAGAAAACCTGATAAATAAATCATTAAATACAATTAGTCTTATAAATAAAGCTAATCTAATATAAATAAAAGGTCAATAAAAATTATTGATTCCTAACATTTTCAACCCACCGATTGACATTAAGGATGATTGCAATGGCAGATTTATTTGAAAACCCAATGGGACTGAACGGGTTTGACTTCGTTGAATTCGCCTCACCTGAACCTGAAGCGGTATCCGCACTCTTTGAGCAGCTAGGCTTTACTCATGTTGCCAACCATAGATCCAAAGACGTCGCCCTATACCGTCAAGGTGACATCAACCTTATACTGAACCGTGAGCCAAGAAGCCAAGCAAGCTACTTTGTCGAAGAGCATGGTGCAGGGGCTTGTAGCATGGGTTTTCGCGTCAAAGATGCCAAAAAAGCCTACGAGTTAGCTATCGAAAACGGTGCTCAACCAGTAGAAGTACCTACTGGTGTTATGGAGCTTAGACTACCTGCTATCAAAGGTATCGGCGGCTCACTTGTCTATCTTATTGACCGTTTTGAAGATGGCGAATCCATCTATGATGTCGATTTTGAGTTTCTTCCAAAAGTTGACAAGCGCCCTGTTGGGCATGGTTTTAAGGTCATTGATCATCTCACTCATAATGTTTACCGTGGTCGTATGGTCTATTGGGCGACCTTTTACGAGCGCATATTTAACTTCCGTGAAATCCGCTTTTTCGATATAAAAGGCGAGCATACCGGATTGACCAGTAAAGCAATGACCGCTCCTGATGGCAAAATTCGTATTCCCCTAAATGAAGAGTCCAAGCAAGGTGGCGGACAAATCGAAGAGTATTTGATGCACTTTAATGGCGAAGGTATTCAGCACATTGCCTTAGCCAGTGATGACTTATTTGCCAGTATCGATAAGCTTAGAGACGCCGGTATTCCATTAATGACAGCGCCAATTGATACGTATTATAAGATGCTTGATGAGCGTCTACCCAATCATGGCGAGAATATCTCTGACTTACAGATGCGAGGTATCTTGCTAGACGGCACGACTGAGGGCGATGTCCCGCGTCTGCTACTACAGATTTTCTCTGAAACCATCCTTGGTAGTCCAGTATTCTTCGAATTTATCCAGCGTAAAGGGGATTATGAAGATGGCTTCGGTGAAGGTAACTTTAAAGCGCTATTTGAATCGATAGAACGTGACCAAATCAGTCGCGGCGTTATTGGTGACGTTGAAGCAGAAGCACAGTAAAAAAATTATTAAGTAACCGTAGTATCACTAAGGCGAACTGACTTCAGAGGGACAGTAGGCATGGAACGCACAGCTTCTACAGCTCAAATCTACAATACTAACAAAGAAAAGCAACCCTACGTGTCTCATCAAATCGATGCCAATGGTCACATTGATTATAGCGATGATGAGAATACCATGTGGCAAGCGCTGCTTAAAAGCCAATCGGAGCAAATACCCAATCGTGCCTGTCCAGAGTATTTAATAGGGCTGGACAAGCTAAACCTTCCTATCAACCAAATCGCACAACTTTATGATATCGATGCGGTGCTACAAGACACCACAGGTTGGCAGACTGCCGCTGTGCCTGCATTGATTAGCTTCGGTAAGTTTTTTAAACTTTTGGCAAATAAACGCTTCCCAGTTGCCACCTTTATCCGTCGTTCTGAGGATATGAACTATATCCAAGAGCCTGATATTTTTCATGAAATTGTCGGGCATTGTCCGCTGCTTACTCATCCAGCTTTTGCCGCTTTTAATGAAACTTATGGCAATCTTGGGCTAAATGCCAGTAAAGAAGAGCGGATGTGTTTGGCGCGACTGTACTGGTTTACTATCGAGTTTGGCTTAGTTGGA
>JBBSUA010000222.1:0-4059 GCA_038235315.1 Pseudomonadales bacterium
GGCTGACGCCCGAACGCATACGCTTGGCAATCGGCAAATTATCTAACGCGATTTGTAGTATTTGTGGCAATAGCTCAGCGACTGCCTGACCTCGTACGGTTTGCTCGTAGCCCACATAGTCGCCTTTGTCAGTATTAATGGTCATTAATTCGCTTGCTTCAATCCCAAGCCCTTTGGCAAAACCAATCGCTGCTCGAGTAGGATTGCCGTCTGCATCGAACGCCGCTTTGATGGCAGGACCACGTTTTTGTTCGCTACGATCCGGCTGGCTTTTAGCAATACCTTTAATCTGTAATGCTAAACGGCGCGGCGCGGCGAACGCTTTTATACTATCAAAGCTGATGTCCGCTTCCGTTAATTGTGTAGTAATGCTCGCTTGTAGCGAGTCACGCAAGGTTTTTAAGCTTTTTGGAGGTAGCTCTTCACACCCCAGTTCAAACAAAATGGTACTCATGGGATGCTCCTTATTTATTGTTATCGTTATTAATATTACTGCTAGAAAGTTTATTTTCGCCAGCTTGCTCATTAGCTTCTTTAGGCAAATACTTATCGAGCGCTGCTTGACGATGAGCGTCATCCGCTAGTGGAAATCCTAACTTAGCCCGTGCTTCGACATAGCTCAAAGCGACTTTACGCGCCAAAGTACGTACCCGCAGAATAAAGCGCTGACGTTCTGTGACCGAAATAGCACCACGGGCATCGAGCAGATTAAAAGCATGCGACGCTTTAAGTACCATCTCATAGGCTGGTAGTGGCAAACCTGCGACAACCAACTTGTCCGCCTGCTGCTCATAAAAATCGAAAAACTCCGTCATCTTCGGTACATCAGCATGTTCAAAGTTATACGTTGATTGCTCCACTTCGTTTTGATGAAACACATCGCCATAAGTCACCCGACCAAATTCACCATCTGCCCACACTAGGTCATAGACGCTATCCACACCTTGCACGTACATCGCCAAGCGCTCAAGACCATAAGTAATCTCACCAGTCACTGGGAAGCATTCAATACCACCGACTTGCTGGAAGTAGGTAAACTGTGTCACTTCCATGCCGTTGAGCCAAATCTCCCAGCCTAAGCCCCATGCCCCAAGCGTTGGTGACTCCCAGTTGTCTTCAACGAAACGAATATCATGAATTAGCGGATCAATCCCAATCGCTTTTAGCGAGTCTAGATATAACTCTTGCATATTAGGTGGATTAGGCTTGAGTACCACTTGGAACTGATAATAGTGCTGTAAGCGATTAGGGTTATCGCCATAGCGCCCGTCAGTTGGGCGACGAGATGGTTGGACATAGGCTGCATTCCAACGCTCAGGGCCGAGCGATCGCAAAAAAGTTGCCGTATGAAAAGTACCCGCACCTACTTCCATATCATGAGGCTGTAACACGACGCAGCCTTTGTCAGCCCAATAGTTTTGGAGGGTTAAAATCAAATCTTGAAAGGTCAATACTTGGGAATTCGTAGCTTGGGAAGTCATAGGGAAATCACTGTGAATGAGTATTATGAGACAACGCTTATATCGCGTTTACGTAGCTTATTTGGCTACGACTCTATTTGTCTGCCTACCTTACTAAAAAATGGCTATTTTATCTATATTTACAGCAACTAAATTTATGTCGCATTTATAACGCAAAAAAAATACCCAGATGACTTAACATCTGGGTAGGAGGAAAGGTAAAACTGGGTATCCTGTTTAGACAGGCTTTTTGTTTTTTGTGGGTTACTATTTTGGTGATTTGCTAACTTATTAAAAATATTTTTTCATTAGAAGTACGTCATAAAACTCAAGCACTACTCATAAGACTGGCTAGTAGCATTAGGCATAACAATCCAAAGAACAAGATAGATTAGAATACCGGGTACTGCTACACTTAAACAAGAGATAATCACGAATAGTATGCGTACCCAATTTGGTGACCATCCTACATATTCTGCAATTCCACCCATTACGCCTGCGATCATACGATTGTTTTTTGAACGATGTAACTTTGCTAACTTATTTGCTGAATTGGCCAAATCTTATACCTCTTTTCATTCTACTTAACTTACGAATAATTATAGCAACTATTTCTACATTATCTGTTGGCAGTATAGGCGTGCTTTGTGAGTTTGTGCTAACAAAACTTACTCTAACCTGTCATTACCCTCTATAACTACCTGATTTTAAATAGTTATTTCAAAATGTTTCAAACGCGAATTTGTTGCTCGTTTATTGCTAATGCGATATTAAGATTAAATAGACACTCATTCTAAATTTTAATAATTCTAGATGATTAACGGTAAAACAGTAGTGATTTTTATATCTGCTCATTATAATAATATGGGTGTTTACAATAACCTACCTGCATAAACGTGCAAACCTTTACACCATGCTCATAAATTATTGATTACCACTAAATTAATTCCCATTAAAATAATATGGAAAAACTTATGTACGATACTGGTCTAATGATTGGGCATTTTGAACCGCTACATTTAGGACAAATGCGTAGTATATTAGCAGCTGCTGGGCAAGCTAAAGCTTTACATATCGTCATCACGAGACATCCCTCACCGCACCCAGACTTTCATATCACCTTGCAAGATAAAGCGCGTTGGTTACAGATGGCTTGCGCTGATCTGCCGTTCATTCACATCCACACCACCAAAGAGATTGCTCTCCCATTACATGAGAGCTTCGATGATGTGACTATAGATGTCACTATGAGCAATGCTAAATTGCAGCGCTTAGTCGATTTGCTAAGCTTACCCACGGATACGGTATTGTTTGTGGCAGCAAACCATCCCTTAGCACAGGACGCCGCGCGTAAACCCTTATTGATGACTGTTGTCACCACGCCACTACAACCAGAGTTTGACTCTTATGCTATCGCACGCAATCCAGTAGCGCATTGGTCGGCGATTCACCCACAAGCGCGCGGCAACTATACTAAGACAGTTGCTATCGTTGGCGGTGAAAGCTCAGGTAAGACGACTTTAGTGCATAAGCTAGCCAATTATTATGGTGCTAGCTTTGTGTTAGAGATGGGACGACTTTATGTAGGTACAGATTTGGGTGGCAGCGAGGTTGGACTACAATATAGTGATTATGCACCGATTGCGCTCAATCACGCGCAATCTATACGCGAGGCAACTGCTAACGCAACTGCGCCCATAACTATTATCGATACTGACTTTGTCACTACTCAGGCATTCTGTGAAGAATACGAAGGCCGCAATCATCCGTTTGTTGGCGCTTGTATTAATGAGTTCCGCTTAGATTATACGATCATGCTTGATAACAATACACCGTGGATCGCTGATGGGATGCGCTCATTAGGAGACGACAAGGCTCGCGGACGTTTTGAGCAACGACTCCTAGAAATCTTCGATCGTCATCATATCGATCCGCATCTGATCGATGAGCCTGACTATGACTCACGCTATTATGAAGCCATCGCCTTTATTGATGAGCATATTTTTGGCAAAAATTCATAAGCCGCTAAAACAAAACTATAATAATTGATGCTATCAACATCGTAACCAGTACCTTGCGGTCAAAACTCTTTTTAGGATAATAAATTTATGCGCATTCAGCTGTTGGACAACATCACCGGAAAATGGGCGTTGCAGTGGATTGTGACGTGGTTCACTTGTGGGGTATTGGCGCTATCTACCGTTTTTTGGTTAAAAACCGAACATACTGGCCTTGATATGTTCTATTTGGCCGTGTCATTTTTGGGCTTAGTCTGTGTGGTGTCCTTATCCTATCGTAAAAATGTCTTAGGCAATGGCTTTGGCATGGGTGCGACCGCTGGTGAATTTGTGGTACAAGCGACCTCGGGCGCAGTAGGCTTAATGCTAGCCCCTCTATTCAACTTTTTCACTCACCTGTATGGACTTTTTTATTGGTCTAAGCACACCGACCAAGATGGCGATATGATCCCTAAGTCTGCCAATAAATGGGTTTGGTTGATTACGGGTAGCTTTATGGTTGTTGGTTTGGCCTTATTCCCTACGGTAAATGAACTACTGACCAACTATGGCTATGCAGTTGTAGAAGATAACAATAGCAA
>JBBSUA010000223.1:0-4058 GCA_038235315.1 Pseudomonadales bacterium
CGAAACAATATTAATAATAAAACCAAAAATAATGGCAAGTGGTACTACTTTCAATCCGCCTGATTGTTGAATAATCGGCAGGGTAAAGTCCAAGCTAGTCGCACCACCAAGTCCGACCGCTGCTGATGGATATTTACGCATAAATACCGGTATAAATATCAGCGCAAAGAACTCGCGTATTAAATCATTAAACAGCGCCACGCTGCCCCAAATAGCCCCATAGGCATCAGTCATGACAATCGCTGAGAGCGAATACCATCCAAAGCCTGACGCTAGGGCTAAGCCTTTTGTCCATGACACATCGGTGAATAACAGCGCAAATAGCAGCCCGCCAATTAATACCGCTAGCGTAAAGATAATGCTCATCTCAACCCCACGCTGATTGAGCAGTACTTCTTTGAGCGTAATACCTGAGCCTTTTAACCCAATACCAACCAGTAGAATCAATATCATCAGCATGATGGTCATGGTGCTTTCAGGTGGCATATAGGATGCTGGCAGGAAGTATCCGATGACCATACCAATCACGACGCAAATGACTTGGACTAGACTGCCCCGAATACTGACGCGATGTTGTTGAGTTTTGGCGCTGGACTGTTTGGCATGCCATGGACGTAGACGATCAAACAGCATTAACCCGAATAGCCCCGTTCCGATAGTTAATATTGACAGTACCGTCACATAGAGTGCAATCTCGCCAAGCTGATTTTTCAATCCTTCAACTTGTGATAGCTCAATACCGATAAGTGTCAAAATGATAAACACTAAGTAAGATAAACCCTTATCTGCAAACTGGGTCATTTTAGGATTAGAGGGAATGGCAAAGCCAATAAATAGTGGCATTAACACCAAAACAAGGGTAATTAGGCTTTCCATGAGAGCAGACTCGCAACAACAATAACAAACCGGCGATTGTAACATATCAAGGTATACACTCAGCTGATAAAAGTGAGTATAGTCACTATATTAACGCCAGTTTTTGATTGATTAATTTCAAAAAATTTATAGATACGTCATAACGTTAAGTTGAATAATAATAAAAAATAGGCAGTTACTGATGAGTAATAATTATGACATAGCTATTGATGATAAAAGCGATCATAAAGCACATATCATTATTATCGGTGGTACTAGTGGTCTTGGTTTGGCATTGGCGCTAGAGCATCAAAAGCTTGGCTGGCAAGTTAGCGTGGTTGGGCACAGTGATGAAAAGATTAAATCTCTCAATGTTAAGCATCCCGATATCATAACTTATCAATGCGATTTGACGGATTTGATACAGCGGCAAGCATTGCTAGATAACTTAATGAATATAAGCTTTCAGAGGCTAATATACAGCGCAGGCTGCTATTTAAACGAGCGCGTACGCAAGCTTAACCAAGCGGACAGTGACCAGATGCTAGCGATTAATTTTCAAGCTTTTGAAGCTATTTTTAGCTGGGCAAGTCGTCAATTAAAGCATCAGGCTCAAGATCATTTACAAGCCTATTCTTTAGCAGGTTCTTCGGTTGATTTGACGAGACTAAGCCTTATCTGTATTTCCTCAATCGCTGGTACGATGGAATATCCCTATGCCAGTCTGTATGCCAAAAGTAAGCGCGCAATGATCGCGACTGCTAGCGCTTATCGTTGTGCACTACACCCTTATGATATTCAAGTGACTTGCATTGCATCAGGTTATATTGATACTCAGGCATTGCGCGATTTAAATAACGGTGATGCCAGTCACAAGCCTTTTATTATCAGCACTAAAACGGCGGTAACTCACATTATGCAAGCTATTGAAGATGACGCTGATTTGGCAGTATTTCCACGTTCAATGCGCTACATTACGCGCGCATTAAATAGATTACCAAAGCCCGTATTGAATCGGTTGTTACGCAGTAGGCTGGATAAAAATGTTTAATTTTCTCGCTAATAAAAGTTTAACCTGCTAGCCAATACAGCAAAGTAAATATCGGTACGCCAATCAATAAGCTGTCTATCCTATCAAGTATGCCACCATGCCCAGCGAGCATCGTACCCGTATCTTTCACCCCATGCTGACGCTTGAATGCTGACTCTAGTAAATCTCCTACGATACCGCTAACTGCTAGCATATAAGCACTGAGTAAACACAGCCATCCGTTAAAGGGTGTCAACCAATTACCTATTAATGCTGCCAATAGTGCGGCGAGCACACTGCCAAACAAAGCCCCTTCAATGCTTTTATTAGGACTAATCCTAGGGGCAAGACCGCGTTTAAATAGTTTATTCTTAAATAATTTACCGCATAGATATTGCGCAATATCGTTAAATTGACTGGCGAATAATACAAACAAGATGACTCCATATTGCCCGCGCTGCCATGTCAATTGCTGCAACACAATCAAACTAATAATTAGCAAAATAAAGGCAATGCTAAATAAGGCGTCTAATAGATTTAGATAGACATAAGGTTGGGCAGTGTCATTAGAGTTCGCGAAAGGTTTTTGGGGGAGCGGAATAGCTAGGGTATTCGGTTGTAGACCACGCGCTTGTAGCTTACGAATAAGTCTTGCTTTACTGTCCGAGCGCCACAAACGAGTGATCTCATAAGTACCGCGTAGACCAATAAGGACAAAAAAAGCAATGAGCAGCCATTGATAAGGATGCTGACCATTATTATTTATTTTGGCAACCAAATAGCAGCTACATAATGCCGCTAGCATCAGCCACCATGAGCGCGCAATGAGGTAAATAGTAGGTAGGCGAGCACGCAAGCGTGGAAAAGCAAGCGTGCCCCAAACGACACTGACGACAGTCATTAAGCCAATAACAAACAACGTATCAGTAGCGATCATAGTAGCGCTCTGCTTGAAGGGGTATCAGTACTAATCGCGCTGCAAGTTTATTGAGTGAAAAATTGGTTAAGCAAAATATTTTTTAAGCGAATAACCTTAAATACTAGCCACTGCCTTTAGCCAATCAATGGGTGTACTATTTTCTACGAACTCGTAGTGCAATCCATTATCATAACCTACATCGGATTCAAAGGGTTCAATCACGCTAACTTGCGGCTTAATTGCCAAATTAGGATAGTCTTGTCGATAGTGACCACCGCGGCTTTCACAGCGCTGATAAGCAGATTGTACAATCAAGGTAGCGAGCTGTAGTTGACGTATGATTTGAAAATGCGACAATGTATTGAGTGTAGCAGAACTATCAATATTATTTAAGCTGCTTAAACTATTTAAAGAAGCCATATCAAAACTTTGCATATGACATTGCCATTGTCGGATTTGTATCAATGCCTGTTCTAACTGCTCAGCATTACGAGTGATACCCATGTGACTGCTCATTAAAGCCTTTAGCTTGGCAGTAATGTCTTTTATATGTCTCTCTTTATCAATATATAGACTACTACTCTTATCGATATTATTTTTGTATTTAGATATTAAGTCGAATGAGGGTAAAGTAATTGCTTGAGCATCAGCTAAATAGGGAGGTGACCAAATTGTGGAAGTCGACGACGCTACAGTACGGCTGGTTGCTTTCTCAGATAATGCCGTTAAGTAGCGTGGCAGATGCGCGGCAATATTACGCCCGACAACCACGCATTCTAACAGTGAATTACTCGCCAAACGGTTAGCGCCATGCAAACCAGTATAGGCGACTTCACCAGCAGCATACAGTCCTTGTACATCAGTCAGACCATTAGCACAAGTGACCACACCACCACAGCTATAATGAGCAGTAGGGGCGACGGGAATAGGGTCAGTTGTGATATCAATGCCAAGGTCTAACAGCGTTTGATAAATCTGTGGAAAATGCTGCTGCAAAAATTGCGCTGGCAAGTGGCTAACGTCCAAATGCACGAACCCTAGACCATTACTATCAATTTGCTTAGCAATAGCACGGGCGACAATATCCCTTGGCGCTAGCTCTGCACGCGCGTCAACCTCTAGCATAAAGCGCGTGCCAGTTAATGGACAATATAGTCGCCCACCTTCGCCGCGTAGTGCTTCTGACACCAAAAAACTACTATCACCTAATGCTAGACCTGTTGGATGAAACTGAATAAATTCTAGATTTGCTAA
>JBBSUA010000224.1:0-4055 GCA_038235315.1 Pseudomonadales bacterium
GATGCTATTAAATTGTCCCGTGCTGGTCTAAAAGAGCCAGATAAGCCTATTGGCTCATTTATGTTTGCAGGTCCGACAGGCGTTGGTAAAACTGAAGTCTCGCGTCAGTTGGCTAAATTGTTAGGTGTGGAGTTGATTCGCTTTGATATGTCAGAATATATGGAAGCGCATACGGCATCACGTTTGATTGGGGCGCCGCCAGGATATGTAGGCTTTGATCAAGGTGGTCTGCTTACAGAGAAAGTAAATCAGCATCCACATTGTGTATTGCTACTTGATGAGATTGAAAAAGCGCATCCTGATGTCTTTAATTTGTTATTGCAAGTCATGGATCATGGTACGTTGACTGATAATAACGGTCGTGTCGCTATCTTTAAGCAGGTCATTGTGATAATGACTACTAACGTTGGCGCGGATAGTATTAGCCGCTCATCAATGGGCTTTACTCAGCAAGATCACAGCCGTGATAATAACGAGTCGCTCAAGCGCGTATTCAGCCCTGAGTTCCGTAACCGTTTAGACGCTATTATTCAGTTTAACCCGCTAGATACGTCAGTCGTTATTTCAGTGGTTGATAAGTTCTTAGTAGAGCTACAAGTTCAACTCGATGATAAGCAAGTCACCTTAGAGATTGATGATGAGGTACGTGATTATCTGGCTGAGAAGGGTTATGACCGTTTAATGGGCGCACGCCCAATGCAGCGTTTGATTCAAGATGAGATCAAAAAGCCATTGGCTAGTATGATTTTGTTTGGAGATTTGGTCAATGGCGGGGTAGTACATATTACTCTAGAGCCAGAAATGACAGAATCAGACGATCAAAAAGCAGTCGTGCTGGACAAAAACAGCGATAAGGGTTCAGCCGATAGTCGTATTATACTGACAGTTGTTGAAGTCAATGAGCCACGTTCGGACTCTGAGTCATTAGCAAGTTAAGTAATTTGATATTAGATTACTTTCAAGGATGCTAATTAAAGTCTGAGTATTCAAAAAAACGGTTGCTGAGGCAGCCGTTTTTTATGGCTGTTTCTGACAGTGATTATTTATATTATTGCTATACTTCAACCATTCAATGTAAGACTATTTTTTGCTAGTATTACCCGTTAGAAAGTCACTTATGAAACAAAAATTTTAGCAAAAATATCGTAACCGCTTTATAACTCGCTATAGAATAAATAAAAATAAGGATAAATACGGATGCAACTATTTGATAATGAAACAGATGCTAGCGTAGCAACTACAAAAACAGAAGCACAAAAACAAGCTATTTTAGACAATGTGCGCCTGCCAGAAGATTGGAAGACGGCACTTGCCGATGAACTTACCTCCGACAATATGGATAATTTGCGTGCATTTTTAAAGCAAGCCTATCAATCAGGGGATAGTGTTTATCCGCCGGCAAATCTAATGTTTAACGCCTTTAACCTGACACCTTTATCAAGAGTTAAAGTTGTCATATTGGGTCAAGACCCTTATCACCGTCCAGGGCAGGCGATGGGATTGTCATTTTCAGTACCGAAAACGATTCCGAAACCACCGTCTCTCAATAATGTACTCAAAGAAATGGCCGATGATATCGGTACTCAGTATTCAGCGCATGGTGATTTGACTTATTGGGCGCAGCAAGGTGTATTGCTATTGAATAGTTCACTCACTGTCAGTGAAGGCGAGCCACTTAGCCATCAAAATAAAGGCTGGGAGACATTTACGGATGCGGTTATCGATATCGTTAATGAGCAAACAGAGCACACCGTATTTATATTATGGGGTAGTAAAGCGCAAAAAGCAGGTAAATATATTGACACGAGCAAGCATTTGATTTTGACAGCAGTTCATCCTTCACCGTTAGCTGCCAACCGTGGAGGATTTTTTGGCTCTAAGCCTTTTTCTAAAACTAACGATTATCTAGTACAGCATGGTCAAAAGCCTATTGATTGGCAATTGCCGCAGTAGATGATATACATGAAAGGTTTTAACTTACAGCCTTATTCGCATGTTGATTTAGTATCGACAAGTAAGTTTTGGTCGATGCAAGATGTTTATTGGATGAGTCATGCGTTGAGGCTCGCAAAGCAAGGTGCGCAGCTGGGAGAAGTGCCAGTAGGCGCAGTACTAGTACAGCATCAAGTTGCTATTGGGCAAGGATTCAATGAACCTATAGGTCGTCACGATGCGACTGCTCATGCAGAGATTGTGGCATTGAGAGAGGCATGTGCTTGTCTGAAAAATTATCGTTTACCACCAAAGACCACTCTATACGTCACTTTAGAGCCATGTACGATGTGTGTAGGTGCACTGATTCACGCACGCGTTGATAGGCTAGTTTATGCTGCTAATGAGCCACGCGCTGGTATGATCGTGAGTCAGATGAGCTTACCCGCTCAGCCCTTTTACAATCATCATATGCAGGTTAATGGAGGGTTATACGCTGAACAAAGCAGTCAAATGCTCAAAGATTTTTTTCGTCAGCGTAGGCAAGTGTTGAAGAGTAACAAAGTAAATCCAGATAACGCATTAGATATCAGTATTGATGCTAGTGGTCACTAGGTTTTTTTGCTATAATATTGCCCTGTTTGACTGCAGATAATGTGGTCAGGATATAAAAGCTCGATAACCTAGTAACTAATATAGTAGATAAGTGAGCGCTATGACTGCTTCCACAGTGACTAATGATGACAGCCAAGTGCAGCCGTTACGTTATCCGGTTATTTGCATTGATGGTCCAAGTGGCGCTGGTAAAGGCACAGTAGCGTGGCGCTTATCAAAAGCATTGGGTTATCAGCTATTAGACTCAGGCGCACTTTATCGTATTGTTGGAATAAAAGCATTTGAGAGTGGATTGATTGATACAGATGGTCAGCAGCCTATCGATGAGGAAGCATTATTACAGCTGACTCAACGTTTACAGATTACATTTGAGCCAAACGAAGCTTCAGGTCGGATAGATATAATCGTTAATGGTGAAATTATTGGCGAGCAGGTTCGTAATGAAACAGTTGGGGGTTATGCCTCACAAATTGCTGTATTTCCACGAGTACGTCAAGCATTGTTAAAATTGCAGCAAGATATGGCAACTCATTCAGGGTTGGTGGCAGATGGTCGGGACATGGGTACGGTAGTATTTCCAGATGCTGATGTTAAGGTTTTTTTGACTGCTAGTGCGCAAGCACGTGCCGAACGTCGCGTCATACAGCTTATCAATGCAGGGCAGACAGCAAACTACCAAGCAATCTTGACAACGATTAAAGCGCGCGACGAACGTGACGAAAATCGTGCTGCAGCACCATCAAAACCTGCAGATAGCGCTTTAGTCATTGACAGTTCGATGTTGGATGCCGATGCCGTTTATCAGCAGATAAAAGCGCATTGCCAGACAAAAGGAATTTGTTTTTAAATAGGTTAATAACTATTTTTACTATTTAAAGGGCATAATATTGAAAAACTCGCCTATTAAGGTTGTTTTTAGTATAAAATTAGCACTATCAAAATAAGTAGCAATTATAACAACATAGCGACAATCACGGAAATAAGTTAAGTTAAAAAAGATAGGTGTTACTAATGAGTTTTTGCTCTTAAGCTCCTTATTAACAAACGTTTTTATATATGAATATATAGGATATAAAACCAGTATCTCGTTTTATATATTCATAAATTTGATCCGTACTGTGCTGGACAGGATACGGCTATACAAAGGTAGACATAATGGAATCATTTGCTGAACTATTTGAAGCGAGCATCGAAGAAACAGGTCTGGATATCGAGCGTGGCTCGGTTATTACAGGTACTGTTGTGGCCATCGACAGCGACTGGATCACCGTAGATACTGGTCTTAAGTCTGAAGGTATTGTCGCTCGTGAAGAGTTTTTAAGCGAAGAAGGCGAACTTGAAGTTGAAGTTGGCGATACTGTAGATGTTGTGGTTGAAGCGGTTGATAACGGTATGGGTCAAACCTTACTGTCACGTGAAAAAGCTAAGCGCGTTGAAACTTGGAATATCCTTGAAAAAATCTATGATAACAACGAGATTGTAAAAGGTGTTATTTCTAGCAAAGTAAA
>JBBSUA010000225.1:0-4042 GCA_038235315.1 Pseudomonadales bacterium
CCAAAAGGGGTAAGCTTGCATTTAAGATAGCGCTTAGGGTCTTGCCATGACGCCATGTGCACACCCTCATTACGTGTCGCACTTATAGATATGCTCTTATAGTACGCTCGAAACTCAGGTACATTAATGAATTCAAAAATAAGCTTGCCTCGATCAGCTGACTGCAATAGCAGTAATGCTTCAGCCGCCTGATTCCACCACTCTAATCCATCGTTATCATCAAGTAACACCACGGCATCTTGTAATGCTAGTAGTGAACTTCTGATTTTTTCGAGTTGACCTATCGCATCTTGCTGTGCGATTTGGTTTTGTATATCCTGTTGCTCATTCTCAATAGGTATCATAGGTTTATCCATCATTTTATAACCAGCGGCATGACCGTTGTTGTTTGCCCCAACTGCTTATTCTGGTTCCATCAAACTAGAAAACCGATAACCCGTACCCCGAACTGTTTGGATTAAGCTGTCGCAACCGTAAGGCTGGAGCAGTTTGCGCAAACGTCGAATATGCACATCGATCGTCCGATCTTCAATATAGACATTACCGCCCCACACCTGATCGAGCAGCTGTGTACGAGTATAAGCACGCTCCGGATGACTCATAAAAAATGCCAGCAGACGATATTCTGTTGGACCAATGTCAATGACCTTGCCATCAGCCGTCAAACGCTGACCTTTTGGATCTAGACTAAGTTTACCGATGTCGATAGGCTTGTCTGAACTGAGTGCACTACTACGACGCAACACCGCTTTGATTCTGGAGACCAGCTCACGCGTTGAGAACGGCTTAGTAATATAGTCATCAGCCCCAGCATCAAGACCATGGACTTTATTATCCTCTTCACTTCTAGCCGTTAGCATAATGACAGGAATCTCAGACATCAACTTGTCTTTTTTGAGCATGCGACAAAAATCAATGCCGTTTTTATCGCCGGGTAGCATCCAATCCAATAGTATCAACGCCGGCCTATGATCGACCACTTGTCGATGCGCCTCTGGGATGTTAGCAGCTTGCAAACAGTCAAACCCTGCCATCTCCAGGGTCATGACAATCATCTCACTTATCGCAGCTTCATCTTCAACGATCAAAATCTGCTCATTATGCATGCTGTAACCTTAAGGTAAAAGTGAAGTAGTAAGGGCATATATTCTAGCTTACTATTAAACAAGTTAATTGTGACGACTGGATGACAAAAAATGTTATTAGACGGCTACAGCCTACCCTCAAAATTATTCTAAACTTCTAATAAAAAATTCAATGGGCCATCGTTGATACTTTCAACGTGCATAGTGGCACCAAACTCTCCCGTGGCAACGGTGGCATATTGAGATTCTGCATACGCTACCATTTCGGCAAATAATGTTTGCGCGGCATCTGGCGTCATAGCTGCACCAAAGTCAGGACGGCGACCTTTATTCGTATTTGCCATTAGCGTAAATTGCGAAACCAATAGCAATCCGCCACCAACTTGTAGCAAGTTTTGATCCAGTTTACCCCGTTTTTCAGGGTCACTGACGTTTTCAAAAATACGATAAGTTAGAATTTTATCGATGAGACGCTGTGCTTGTTGCAAATTGTCATCATGACCAAGTCCAATATAGGCTAATATCCCACTTCCAATAGATCCAATGCAGTGTGCGTCTACTGCGACACTGGCACGACTTACGCGCTGTATAAGTGCTCTCATCAGTTACCTTCTTAAGTCATTATGGTCATACAGACAGGTGCTGACCGTGATAAAATACTGCTATATATTGTTTTCTATAATTATTTGCTAAAGCCTGTGTATTTTAATAATTTTCTATACTTATTATTTTATTCTTTCTTATTCTAAAAATTATTTTGGTAGCCCGTTATGAATTTATTTACCACTGTTCAACAATTTGTTCCACAGCAGAAGCTCAGTCGCGCCGCTGGACGCTTAGCTTCAAGTCGTCATCCACTGGTTAAGCGCGCTTTTATTCGTACCTTTGCAAAGGCATACAATGTAAAGCTAGACGACTATGAGCGTCAAAGCTTTAACGCTTATGAGAGTTTTAACGACTTCTTTACTCGTGAGCTCAAAGATGAGGCGCGCGTTGTTGATACTACTAAGCATGGTATTGTTAGCCCTGCCGACGGTGTGATATCTCAGTTGGGTCAAATTGATGATCATAAGCTTTTGCAAGCCAAAGGTCGACATTACGATATTGGTCAGCTGCTTGCTAATGAAGAAGATGGTAGCTACTTTGCGGATGGTAGTTTTGCCACTGTCTATCTTGCGCCCAGCAACTACCATCGTGTGCATATGCCATTTGCAGGTAAGTTAACCACCACTCGCTATGTACCCGGCACGCTATTTTCGGTCAATAATACTACCGCAGCCAATGTGCCTGACCTGTTTGCTCGTAATGAGCGTTTGGTATGTTTATTCGATACCGAATATGGCAAAGCGGCGGTTGTGATGGTTGGTGCGATGATCGTTGCTGGTATTGAAACCATTGCTACAGGTAAAATTGCGCGTACCGATGATATTCAAGTCGCAGAACATGATATAACTCTTGAACAAGGCGATGAACTTGGACGTTTTTATCTGGGTTCAACAGCGATTGTTATTCTGCCTAAAGCTGCAAAAGCGGAGTGGCAGGACAATATGAGCGCGAATACCGACGTTCAAATGGGACAGTTATTAGGTATGGCAAACGCTAAATAAAGGTTCTATTAATAAATAAGACAGCCCAATGAAATAACCGCTAACGTTAAATTGCTAGCGGTTGTTTTTTGATGCTGCTTTTAACTTTGATAGCCTTATTAATAGCGAAAATGACCATTTATAGGATAGGCAAAAAGGATGTTTTCCTCTTGCGTACCTTGTCCAATATTATGAATAATCAAGGGCGTACCATCAGCCGCCATTTTATCTGACACGATACCGATATGAGGCAGATTAGCCGTTGGTAGTCGCCAAGAGACGATATCGCCCGCTTGAAAACTGTCCACGTCTGTCGTTGACAAGCTTTGCCCGTGACGCTCAAAGTATACTTCTAAGTTAGGCACTCGGCGATGGTCGATATTTTTGTCCGTCGATTTCAGCCCCCAAATCTGAGGATAGGCGGAAAAATCTGACTTCATATCGACATTGACAAGCTGTTGCAAATCAATATTTTGTAGGCGATAAGCACGAACAATGACATCAGTACATACCCCAGTATCGATTGGTACATCTCCATGTGGAAAGTCTAGCTGACGATAGGTGGGGTCATAACTGACAGTGACACCGATTTGCTTTTTGGCATCTATTGCTAATTTATCACCGCTACTAATAGGAGCTGCCGCAATAGCTGGTGCTAGTAACACAACTGAAAGTGCCAACACTAACAAAGCTTTTAAACCCTGTTGCCGCACCCCATTCACCTGCTTTGCCTTATTCATCTGCCTTACCTTATTATCTGTATAACTCGTTTAATTTTAGCAAATAAATTATTTAATCAGATTACTAATGGTCTTAAATGCAGGATCTTTACTGCTACGACATAACTCGAATAAAACTGTTTCTACTGTGGTGATGACGCCACCAGCACGGCGAATACGACGAATGGCTTGTTTTTTATCATAAGGAAAGCGCGAGCCTACGGCATCACCAATGATAACTGGCTGCATACCATTATCGAGCAAATCAAGCGCAGTTTGCAGCACACAAACATGGGTCTCAACCCCGAATAATAGAACAATACTGCGATTTTGTTGGGCGAGGTGATTCCATGAGTCGTCGTTATCACAGGCACTGAAAGTCACTTTTTCAAAACCTTTTGCATTGTCGTCTTCGAGCAATTCACGAATCTCAGGTAAAGTCTCGCCTAAGCCTTTTTTATATTGCTCATTAAGCATGATAGGAATATCAAGTGCTTGTAGTCCTTTGACTAAAATGCTGATCTTTTTAATAATATTTTCGTGATCATAGATATGCGGGGTCAGACGTTCTTGGACGTCGATAATCATCGCTTGCGTATTTTCGCGGGCAATCCGGTAGGTGCGGTCAGTAATCATGGTAGGCATAGTACAC
>JBBSUA010000226.1:0-4039 GCA_038235315.1 Pseudomonadales bacterium
AGGCGCTTCTAGTTTTAAAATATCATTTCGTAATTGTAAGCGCGCAAAAGGTCCTGCGCGTCGCAAGGTCAGCATATCAGGGAGCGTTTGGATATTTATAGTGCCTAACGTCGTTGCAAACTCTGCTTCAACGACCAAATTACAATTACTGGCTTGCTCACCAAAACTGACACCTAACGCTTGTGTAAGTGCAGCTTGTAACCCTGCGTCACCGACCGTTGCACTGCAACTATACAGATTACCCCCATCATCTACCCCAACCACCAATTCAACAGGTGTCGCGACTGGCGCAGGTACTACCTTTACTGGCGCAGTAACCGCAGGGGCGACGGCAACAGGATCGGCAGCTGTCAGGTAATTGGGCTTTATTACAAACGCCCACAACAGCCCTAACGCAACTAAAGCTCCCGCCAGTAGTAATAGACGTATTAGTAAATCATTTCTTTTATTGCGTTCGCGTACTGCTATTTGGGTATTTGGCTGATGACCATCTTGCATATGATAGTCAGAGGGATTGGCATGGATAGCGTCGATCGTTCCTAATTCAGGTTCCTGCCTATCTTGAATCGAAGCACTGGACATTGAAGCACTGTCTACGTCAGTCGCATAGACATCTTCTTCTACATATACAGGCTCAGCGGTGAGTGGATTTCCCGTAATGACTTGAGCCACATTGCCATCATAAATAAGTGTCTCTGAACCTAAATCAGAGTGCTCGCTAATTTCGGCTAATAGTGATATTGCTGCAGGTGACCATACTGGTAGATAGTGACGTATAGCTGGCTGCTGAGATTGCAAAAAAGCGGGTAAAAACTGACCATTGGCTAAATTTTTTAATTCTTGATAAGCCAAATGTGCCGCATTTATCAATAATTGCTCGGTCGTTACCGTATCGACATGGTGAGTAGCTGCCAACTCATCAATGAGTAATTGACGTTGATTTAACGGTCGCCACAGTTGTTCGAACAAGGTGTTAACTGATGCTGATTGCACTAAAGCACTTTGATCAGCTCGCAACAACTGTGAATACACTGCTGGCTGCGCTAGACGCATGATTAAAATAGCATAAAACTGCTCGAGCAAACTGATATGTGCCACATTATCATCATCACCCAATACTGCTGTGCTAACGGTTTGTTCAAGCTGGTCAATGATAGTCATAAATGCTCGCCTCTACTAACGTCAATTTCAAGATAAAAATGATTATTCAAAAACCAAACCGTGTTACTTATTTAACTGATGCAGCTTTAAATCATACAATGCTAATGCGTTACGTTAACCGCTGCTTAGATAGAATTTGTATACCTATGTAAGTTCGAGCGACTTATAATTGTGAATTAGTTTTAAAATAACTATGATAATAAACGTTTTATCAAATCAGGCTACACGCTATAATTTGACAGATTTAAAGTTATTTTTTTAACTGACATCAATATATTATTGGTTGTTAGTTGTGAAAATTATATTATGGCCAATCAATGCTATTAAACCATAATTTTTATTCGATAGTGAGCTTTTGCTTAGTCATAAAATTATGATGATTGAGCCTGCGACATCTTTGTTTATTAAGTTTGCCCTAAGGACTACCTTTTGTTTAACCATACTACGCTTATCATTATAATTACTGTCATTGTTAGCTTGCTAGCTTGGCAAAACAAAGCACTGTTTAATCGGCTAATTTTTTATCCGCCTGCAGTGAGTAAGGGTCAATGGGATCGGTTTATTACGCATGGCTTTATTCATGCTGATAGTATGCATTTGCTATTTAATATGTTTACCTTATACTTTTTTGGTCGCGCCATCGAAGGCTTGTATCAGCCATTCTTATGGGGTTATGGATTCATTGTTTTTTATCTATTGGCCATCATTGTTGCGATGATACCAAGCTATATTAAAAATAAAGATAATGCCAGCTATCTGAGTCTTGGCGCATCCGGTGGCGTATCAGCCGTGTTATTTGCTTTTATTCTGTTAGCGCCTTGGGAAACGATTTATCTGTTCGCGGTGGTTCCTATACCTGCGATACTGTTTGCGGTGGCTTATGTTGGTTATAGTATATACGCCGACAAGCGTGGTGGCTCAAACATCAATCATATGGCACATCTGTGGGGTGGTGCCTTTGGTATCATCGCAACTATTATACTTGTGCCAGAAGTACTGCCTCATTTCATTAACGCGCTACTATCCCCCAGCTTTTAGGATTAATGCTTATTTAAACCCTCTTGATGGTAAGATTTTCAATGCCATTCAGGAATTTCATTTTCAAACGTGATGACCCCTTATGATTATAGATATTATTGGCGACATTCATGGCTATGCGGATAAGCTGACAGGCTTACTTGAGCAGCTAGGCTATACTCATAATGGTCAATACTTTGTACCGCCAGACGGGCATCGTGCGTTATTTATCGGAGATTTAATTGATCGCGGATCACAGCAAGTAACGACTCTTGAGATTGTCTTTGCGATGTTAGACGCGGGCGTTGCTGATGCGGTTATGGGCAATCATGAATATAACGCCTTGGCTTTTGCCACCCCTGATCCACAGAATCCTGAGCAATACTTGCGCTCACATAACGAGGTTCACCTACGCCAACACGAGGCATTCTTAGCAGAATTACCGTTCAGTTCAGACAGTCATCAGTACTGGCTAAACCGATTTTATGAGATTCCATTATGGCTTGAGACTGACTATGGCTGTTTCGTTCATGCTTGTTGGGATGTAGACAGTATGGCAGTGCTAGCCCCTTTGCTAACGGCTAATAATTGTTTATTACCAGAAACCCTTGCGCTCACTGCACGGAAGAACACGCCACCTTATGATGCGCTTGAACGCGTATTAAAAGGCGTCGAAACGCCATTGCCTGATGGCTTAGTTATGGTAGATAAAGAGGGCACTGAGCGCTCACAAGTAAGAGTACGGTGGTGGCTTGATGAGCTGAACACCCGCACGATTCATCAAATCGCACGCGCGCCTGCCTCAGGATTGGCACAGATTCCAGTTGATGCCATGGCTGAGAATATTAACTTTGCGCTTAAAACCCACAAGCCTGTATTCGTCGGTCATTATTGGCTGACTGGTGATCCTGAGCCGCTCAGTATACAAGTCATTTGTACTGACTATTCAGCAGCGGTTGATAGTGGTTATTTAACGTGTTATCAACTTGATACTGAGCAGCCGTTACCACTCAAATCTACCAATTTCGTCCAGTATCGTCACGATTGAATAATCGATAATCACTTCTAAATTAAACTGAATTCGATGCAACACTTAAACTTGGCTTTACGGCAGTAGCAAAACTTTTGTATGATGGTCTTTTTGAGGATATCGTACTATGAGCACTGCTACTATTCAGCCCGACCCTATTACCTCTCCTACTGGTCAACCCAAAGTTGGCATTATTATGGGTTCGCAGTCGGATTGGGCAACCATGAGTGTCGCCGCTCAACTATTAGCAGACTTTGACATTGCCTTTGATTGCGAAGTGGTCTCCGCTCATCGCACGCCTGATAGATTGTTTGATTATGCTAAAAACGCAAAAGACAGTGGCCTACAAGTCATTATCGCAGGTGCAGGCGGTGCAGCACATTTACCTGGTATGTGCGCCAGCCAAACGCCATTGCCTGTATTAGGCGTACCTGTGAAGTCATCGATGCTTAGCGGTTGGGACAGCTTACTGTCTATCGTGCAAATGCCTAAAGGCATTGCAGTCGGTACGTTAGCTATCGGCACCGCTGGTGCTTATAACGCCGCACTACTCGCTATCCAAATTTTGGCACTGCATGATAATTTGATCGCCACCAAATTGCATAATCTACGTCAAACACAAACTGATACCATTCTAGCCAGTCCAACACCCGGTATCATAAACGACTCATTATAAAAACTAAAATGCATCCTATTAAAGTAATTTTTGATAGATATGAGGCATATTTAAGTACGCTTTACTTGATATTTATTTTTAGATAAGTTTTACTAATAACAAGGTGCCTATCGTGCACCTTTTCTTATTTTAATTTACAATACCTCATAACCAAT
>JBBSUA010000227.1:0-4032 GCA_038235315.1 Pseudomonadales bacterium
CCTCAAAACTAGTCCCACCGCACGGTAGCGATACACTTAAACCCCTATTATTAAAAGGCGAGGCGCGCACACAAGCCCTAAAACTTGCCAGCACTTTGCCCCAGATTACCCTCAGCTCACGTGAGCGTGGTGATTTGATTATGTTGGGTATTGGGGGTTTTACGCCGCTTGATGGCTTTATGAATCATGCAGATTGGCAAGGTGTGGTTGATAACATGCGCTTGCAAACAGGCGCTAATGCAGGCTTGTTTTGGCCGATTCCCATTACTTTATCTGCTCCTAGAACTTTGACAGACACGTTAAATCAGGGTGATAAAGTTGCTTTGGTTGCGCAAGATGGTGAAGTGATGGGCATCGTCACGGTCGAGGAAACTTATGATATCGACAAAGACCATGAGTGCCAGCAAGTCTTTACCACTACTGATCCTGAGCATCCGGGCGTACAGCAAGTCCTAAATCAGGGCGAAGTAAACATCGCAGGAAGCGTCGAAGTACTAAGCGAAGGCGAGTTTCCAACCTTGTATCCAGAGATTTATAAAACCCCTGCTGAAACCCGTGAGATTTTGGATGCCAAGGGCTGGAAAACAGTCGCCGCCTTCCAAACGCGCAATCCAATGCACCGCTCACATGAATATCTAGCGAAAATCGCTATCGAGATTTGTGATGGAGTATTGATTCATTCTTTATTAGGAGCATTGAAGCCCGGCGATATACCTGCTGATGTGCGCCAAGAAGCCATTAAAACCCTGATTGATAATTACTTTAGACAAGATACGGTCATTCAAGCCGGTTATCCATTAGATATGCGTTATGCCGGTCCACGTGAGGCGCTATTGCATGCCGTATTCCGTCAAAACTACGGCTGTAGTCATTTAATTGTTGGTCGTGATCATGCTGGTGTTGGTGACTACTATGGTGCCTTTGATGCACAAACTATCTTTGACTATGTCGGTAAAGATGATCTCATTACTCAGCCGTTAAAAATTGGCTGGACATTTTGGTGTAATGCTTGTAATGCAATGGCATCAGACAAGACTTGCCCGCATGATGCTAGCCAGCATGTCAAAGTATCCGGCACCAAGCTACGTAAAGCGTTATCAGAAGACGAAGAGGTGCCAGAGAACTTTAGCCGACCAGAAGTGCTGCAGATTTTGCGTGACTACTATGCGAGTATCGCTCGTGAGGAACGCACTGAAGTGAAATTGGTAGGTGCATCCGCGGTTTAATTTAGGCTAAATAACCATTCAATGAAAAAGGTGTCAGACGTAATGTTTGATACCTTTTTGCTTTTATAGTATTTGCTACTTATAATTCAGCTTAATGCTAAAGCACCACTAAGCTTTTGGTAATCACCAGCCAATGTCGCGCCACCTGAACAGAAATAATTCAATGCGTATTTATCTTCGTTATCTATGGTGAGTTTACCGTCTTTGAACTGTAAAAAAGTCACGCTGTCATTGGCAGTCGTCTGAAAAATGACACCATGGGCATTGTCTTGACCCATTAAGGTTGCTGTACCATCAAAGCGACAACTGGGCTTTTTAATATCATTACGCGAACGTACCTTTATATCAATTCTATCTACGCCATTTGCTCTGACCATCACGCCAATCCAATCATAACCTTGCGTCCGTTTATCATAACCCTCAGAGGCGTAATCGCCAACCACAGTTTTTACTGCGGGCGAGGGTGACATTTGCGTCGCAATAGTTGATGTTTGAGTAACAGCTGTTATATTACTCATATTTGGCGACGCACTATTACAGCCAGTTAAAATGGCAAGAGTAGTTACCGCAGTTACTAATTGAAGCGCAATCATAGATAAACGTGATGATAAAAGCATGGTCATATAAAGGTCTCACTGGATATAAAATATCATATTTTTGATTGTCAAAAATACGTAGCTAAAGTCTAGGTGTTGAATGTGAGTAGTATGCCACATTAGCAATAGCCAGTCCCAATAACAAACCGCTCCAAAATCCATTTATTATCTTATCGAATAACCTCTCTTCAAAAATGAATAATGAAGTATTTCTAATAAATCCCTTATGCCAAGTTAATAACTTGATACATCTATTCGTCACTAAGCGTTATTGAAACAAGCTGTTAGCATAGCGTTCATTAACCTCAGTCTTATAGAGAACTTGCATGAAAACCATAACTAAAACTATTCGTCTACCGCAGCAATTTAAAGCATTTACTTCAAGCTCTAGCTCAATAATGAGTGGTGTCATCATGGCATCACTATTGGTTACTGGCTGTAGTCAGACTCAAGCTGATGCGACCGATAACGAAGATAGCCAGAATATAAGCTTACTGAATGTCTCTTATGATGTATCGCGAGATTTTTATAAAGAATACAATCCTCTGTTCGCTAATGCCTATGAAGTTCAGCACCCTGACAGTAAAATTAATATTAATCAGTCACATGGCGGCTCTAGTAAGCAAGCGTTGTCAGTAGCCAATGGCTTGCAAGCCGATGTCGTCACGTTAAACCAAGCTACGGATATGAATTTATTGGTAGAAAAAGGACTGGTCAAAGCAGATTGGCAGCAAGCGTTTCCGAACAATGCGGTACCTTATACGAGTACTATGGTGCTGCTAGTACGTACCGGCAATCCTAAAAATATCCAAGATTGGCAGGATTTAGCACGAACTGATATCGATGTGGTCATGCCAAACCCCAAAACCAGTGGTACCGCACGCTATGCCTTTTTGGGTGCTTATGGTTATGGATTACATCATTTTAAAGAGAAGCCTCAAAGTCCTATCCAAACCAATGCTTTTATTGAAAAGCTGCTAGCAAACGTCGTCACTTATGATAATGGCGCACGTGCCGCGACGACCAGCTTCACTCAGCGCGGTCTTGGCGATGTGTTAATTACCACTGAAAATGAAGCGCATTTGGTGGCCAAACAGCATGCTAAAGGTCAAGTTGAAATCGTTTATCCGAGTTACTCCATTGCCGTTAATAATCCTGTTGCGATAAATACGGTCGTTACTGAAAAAAATGGTAATACCGATGCTGCAAATGCCTACTTAAAAGGGTTATGGGATAAATCTGCACAGGAGTTGATGGCAAAGATGTACCTACGTCCTAGCGATAGCAAAATTCTAGCCGCTCATCAAGATACGTTACTACCTATCGATACTTTTGAGCCGACTGCTGTATTTGGCTCTTGGGAGCAAATTATGGATAACTACTTTGCTGATGGTGGATTGTTTGATCAGTTGGCACGGTCAAAACAGGAATAATCTAAGCAAATAGGTTACTTCATGCTTATCGATAGCATGATCTAAGCAGTTGATAATGCAACTATTTATAAAATGAGTCCTAACGACTCATTTTTTTATGCGCCTGCTTTAAAGTTTGTTATTCCATTTTGGCACAAATATACGCATATTCGTCATTAAACATAATAAGCTGACACTGTTAGCATGGCTACATTATTCAATAAACATCATCTCTGAGGCATTTATGACATCTTACGCAGCTAGTGACCTGTTCGGCAAGTTCAAAAGCAACAAGGCACTTAGTGTTTTAAGCATTGCTGGTGTTGCAATGACTTTGGGTCTCACTGGCTGTAGTAGCAATGAGACAGCAGAAACGACTACTAGCACCGATGGCACGCCAGCGACAGAAGCGCAGAACATTGAGCTGCTAAACGTCTCTTATGATGTGGCACGCGACTTTTATAAAGACTACAACCCACTATTTATTGAGCATTATAAAGCTGAAAACCCTAATGCTAATATTACAGTTAACCAGTCACATGGTGGTTCAAGCAAGCAGGCATTATCAGTGGCTAATGGTTTACAAGCTGATGTGGCTACCATGAACCAAGGCTCAGATATCGAGTTGCTTGAGCAAAAAGGACTGGTTGCTGCTGATTGGGAAAAACAGTTTCCTGATAATGCCGTACCTTTTACGAGTACGATTGTATTTTTAGTGCGTAAAGACAATCCAAAAAATATCAAGGATTGGGAAGATTTAACTCAATCAGGTCTTGAGATTGTGATGGCTAATCCAAA
>JBBSUA010000228.1:0-4025 GCA_038235315.1 Pseudomonadales bacterium
AAGACTGCTCGCGAATGGACAAGTTGAGGTCAATCTGTCGCAAGTTGAGGAAGAGCTGGTCAGATCTAATTCCTCTTATAATCAGAACCGCTACAACCAAAACAGCATTAATCAAAACAGCATTAATCAAAACAATGCCGTTAAGCGCCAAGGACTAAATAGCACCGTTATCGTACCGCGTGGACAGTGGGTATCTATCGGACAAATCAGCCAAAATCTACAAAACCAAAGCTCAAATTATGGTGGTAATAGTACCGTCAATAGCAGTAACAGTCTGCCAATCTGGTTAATGGTGCAGTAGTTTCGTAATCATGCAGCGTCATAGATAAAAATAACTCGACATAAAAAATCGCGCTACTATGAATAATAGTAACGCGATTTTTTTGCATATCTTACCTAATCAATATAGACGACTTCTAATGGAGGAAAGCCATTAAACTCAACCGATGAATAAGAGTTAGTATAGGCACCTGTCGTGAGCCAGTATATTTTATCACCAATCTCAAGCTCATTAGGTAACTGATAGCCCGCTTCTTCGTACATGATATCAGTCGAGTCGCAAGTGGGGCCTGCTAATACTACAGTACCTTCGCTAGTCGAGGTTTCCATTTTTGGGGTATAGACTGGATATTTAATCGCTTCACCTAAGGTTTCGATTAACCCTTGAAACAGTCCCACATCAGTATAGACCCAACGGGTCAAATCCGTATCTGATTTACGAGAGATCAAGACTACATCACTGACAAGTACTCCTGATCCGCCAACCAATGAGCGCCCAGGCTCAAGGATAATCTCTGGCATATCAGCTTCATCGTAGTCATCTGTTAGATAACGTTTGATTTCTGCAGCGTAGACCTGAATGGGGTTGACCTCACTGATATAATTGGTCGGAAAACCACCGCCCAAATTAATCATTTGCAGCTTAATGTTTTCTTCGTTAATCATCCAGTCAAACATATATTTGACCTTAGAGAGCGCATCATCCCATGCCGCCACATCTTTTTGCTGGCTACCCACATGGAAGGAGATACCATAAGGCACTAACCCCAATTCGCGCGCTAAAATAAGCAAATCAATGGCCATATTGGGATGACAACCAAACTTGCGTGATAGTGGCCACTCAGCCGTTTCAGACCCTTGCACTAAGATACGCACAAATATTTTTGAGCCAGGCGCATGCTTAGCGATATTTTTGAGATCGGCTTCTGAGTCGGTAGCATAGAGATCTACGCCTTGCTCATACGCATATTTTACATGTTCTGCTTTTTTAATCGTATTGCCATATGAGATACGAGTGGCATCTACGCCGCACTCCAGTACTCTTTTCAACTCATAAATGGACGCACAGTCAAAGTTTGAACCCAACTCAGCAAGCAGGTTTATCACTTCCACGGCAGGACTTGCCTTCATGGCATAATGAAGCTTAGCATTGGGAAATAACCCAACCATTTCATGATATTTAGTCTTAATACGATTCAAATCAACGATCAAAAAAGGTGTTTCACGACCTTCAGCAACTTGAGTGAATTTTTGCCAGCCAGCAGGGTCAAAATATTGGTCAATTTTGATCATAGTCATAGTAAAAAACCTTTGATTAATAAAGACAGCATGTCGGTTGAATAATAAATATAAGAAAAAAAGGGCTAAACGTTGGTCGTTTGTAGTTGCTTCTCAGCTTGTTTCTCACGTATTTTTAGTACCTTACGTACTTTATCACGCGCACGAGTCTGTTTTAGTCCAGACAGATAATCCACAAAAACAATACCTTTTAAATGATCCATTTCATGTTGAATGCATACGGCAAGCAAGCCTTCTACTTCTTTGTCAAAGACTTGACCATCCTGATCTAATGCCTCAATACGCACTTTGTTCGGACGCTCAACTTTGTCATAGACATCAGGTACAGAAAGACAACCTTCTTCATACGGTTGTTTTTCTTCCACCAGCGGCGTTACTTTTGGATTGATAAACACAATCGGTGTGTCTTTATTTTCTGATAAGTCCATGACGATCAGTTGAATGTGTTCATCTACTTGAGTCGCTGCCAGTCCAATACCGTCGGCATCGTACATCGTTTCAATCATGTCAGCAATCAAAGTCTTAATCTCTTTATTGACTTCTTTTACTGGTTTGGCAATCGTGCGCAGGCGCGGGTCGGGATAACTTAAGATCGGGAGTAATGCCATATGGCTCACCTCAGGAATACGAATAGAATATGCGCTTTATTATAAGATAAATGGGGTCAAAAGTAACAGTTATCAATAAATCATTCTTTCAATAAAGCATATTGACTTTATATTAGAAACAAAAAGGACCTTATATGTCATAAGATCCTATTATTAAAACATTTATAGCGTATTAATTTACTCGTGTTTCTAGTAGTAAATAATCAGTTATACGCGGCGTCTATTGGTAATCATTTCATATAAGAACAGAAGAATAATCGCGCCAATAACTGAGAATATCAAGCCAATAAAGCCGCCATCAGCATCGATACCGATCAAGCCTGCAACGAAACCACCGAGTATAGCGCCAACAATACCAAGCACAATCGTCATTATCCAACCCATTGAGTCACTACCAGGTTTGATAGCACGTGCCAAAAGACCAGCAACCAAGCCCACAATAATCATCCAGATAAAGCCCATTATTATTCTCCTTAATTATTCGTTGTAGTCAGTGTGTTAAAACAATCATCTAATACTGTTTTGCATCTATTATATATTTTATGAATCTATTGTAATCACTGAAGAATTTAAAGAGTAAGTGCAAAATGTTACCTGTGTAGGGGCTATGTGAGAAAAACGAGTGATTTGCTATCGTACAGGCAAATTAGGTAAATGAAAGGTTACAAAGATAGATAAAGGGTACTTAACTGTAATGTTTATCCGCCATTAACAAGGGCTATAAGCAGAATAAACAAACAGAATAAATAGCTATAAAAATAACGCTAAATCTCTTAGGAGAATAGCGCTATTTTTACCATGGTGTCATTTTTGAATAAAATCGACGCTATAGTCAGTTCAATATAAAAACGATACCGTGGGACTAGAATTAATATTTTGCAGCCTCTGTCAGCGTAGAGTAGACACAGCAAGCCAAAAATATTAATTCTAGTCTCGCGTGATAATAAGAGGTCTGTATTTTGTTTAGTATCGACGCTAGTAACTTACGCGCTCAACTCGTTTATAGCAGTTAATAGACGCTCATGAATACCCTCAAAGCCACCGTTGGACATGATAACGATAGCATCGCCAGTCTGCACATGCGTACTAATATGCTTAATAATATCTTCTATGCTAGTGAGGACTTGTTGTTTGCCATTATGCTCAGCATGATCGATAACGTCTTTTAGCCCCCATTCAAGACCAGTTGGCTCATACCATAATGTGTAATCGGCCAGTGCCGCTGACTGCGCTAAGCTGTCTTGATGAACACCCATTTTCATCGTATTGCTACGCGGCTCAATGATCGCCCATACCCGCCTGCCTGCCAATTTTTTCTTGGCACCGTCTAAGGTAGTGGTAATCGCCGTTGGATGGTGAGCAAAGTCGTCAAAGACTAAAATGTCATTGATATCACCAATCAATTCCATCCGACGTTTGATACCAGCAAAGGCTGATAATGCCGCACAGGCGGTAGGAACATCGACCCCAACATCGTAAGCCGCTGCTACCGCAACCAAGGCATTATTGACATTATGAATGCCGCTCATTGACCACTCTACGATAGCGGTTGCAGTGGGATTTTCATTAAACCTTATCTCAAACTGGCTGCCGTCTTCAGTAATCAGTTCCGCTTGCCAATCAATATGATGAGCGTCGCCCTCACTTTCAGGGGAAGTAATAGGTACTTGTTTATCGGTAACCGCAGTGCGCCAAATAGGCGTCCACACCCCTTTGGCAAGCGTTTCCTCTAGACTGATAGTCGCTGCTGGCATGATAATCTTCCCAGTGCTAGGAATCATACGCACCATATGATGAAACTGAGTTTGAATGGCATTAAGATCCGCAAAGATGTCAGCA
>JBBSUA010000229.1:0-4025 GCA_038235315.1 Pseudomonadales bacterium
ATCGGTAATTGACCAAATTTTCCACGAATACCATCAGTACCAAAGTAGCTCATTATCATTATCTCCTTATGCTAACTACAAAACCTGAACCTGCAATGCAGTTTTACTCTACAAAAAAAACAGCCAACAATGAGTAAGCATTGTTGACTGTTGGCATCTCACTATCATTATATTTTAAAAATGATAGCTTTTAACATCGTCGTTTAGTTAACGCGATAGTTTGGTGCCTCTTTAGTAATTTTCACATCATGAACATGCGACTCTTTCATACCTGCTGAAGTAACACGAATGAACTGTGGTTTACTACGCATATCTTCGATAGTCGCGCAGCCAGTATAACCCATTGATGAGCGCAGACCACCAACCAGTTGATTGACGATACCTGCCACAGGACCTTTATAAGGAACGCGACCTTCGATACCTTCTGGTACCAATTTTTCAACCCCGTCTTTAGCATCTTGGAAATAACGATCTGATGATCCATTGTCACCTGACATAGCACCAAGGCTACCCATACCACGATAGGCTTTGTAGTAGCGACCTTGAAATAACTCCACTTCACCAGGCGCCTCTTCAGTACCCGCCATCAGTGAGCCGACCATGATACATGACGCGCCAGCAGCAATAGCTTTGGCGATGTCGCCTGAATAGCGAATGCCGCCATCAGCAATCAAAGTGATGCTTTCTTTTAAGGCACTCGCAACGCTATCGATTGCAGATATTTGAGGTACACCGATACCCGCGATAATACGAGTCGTACAAATTGAGCCTGGACCAATGCCAACCTTTACCGCGTCAGCACCTGCATCACGTAGGGCTTTAGCCGCATCACCAGTTGCAATATTGCCACCAATGACTTGGATGTGTGGAAAATGCTTTTTGATCCAAGATACTTTTTCAATCACGCCTCTTGAGTGACCATGCGCGGTATCAACGACGATAACGTCAACGTCAGCGCCAATGAGCGCTTCAACCCTTGCTTGTGTATCTGGGCCAGTACCGACAGCTGCGCCAACACGCAAGCGACCTTGCTCATCTTTACAAGCATTCGGGTTATTTTCAGCTTTGGCAAAATCATTGACAGTAATCAAACCACGTAGACGGAAATCCTCATCAATAACGATCACTTTTTCGATTCGATGTTCATGAAGTAATTTTTTGATAGTCTCGTTACTTTCACCTTCTTGCACCGTCACTAGTTGATCTTTTGGAGTCATGATATGGCTAACTGGCAACGATAGATTGGTTTCAAAACGCCAATCACGATGAGTCACAATACCAACCACTTTATCCGTACCTTTTTCGACTACGGGCACACCTGAGATATTATTATCTTGCGTTAATCGTAATAACTCACCAATCGTCATCTGTGGATGAACCGTAATAGGATCAACTACCGTACCCGCTTCAAACTTTTTGACACGGCGCACTTGCATCGCCTGCTTTACGATGTCCATATTCTTATGCAGGATGCCCATACCGCCTAATTGCGCCATAGTAATCGCCATCTCAGACTCAGTCACAGTATCCATAGCTGCTGATATAATCGGCAAATTCAGAGTGATAGATTGAGTCGAGCGAGTAGACAGATCAGCAGTTTTTGGCAAAACTTCAGAATAGGCTGGTAACAATAAAACATCATCAAAGGTGAAGGCTTCATCGACAATACGTAACATACATGCCCCTAGTGGTGGTTATCTTGATGGGTGGGATTCAAACAAGGCACTAATTCATTCAAAAGGTCATAATGCAAATGTAGCCTCGACCTCTACTTAGTACTCAGTTATCCCTTAAAAATAACGCCATATTATAACAAATAAGTGCTTTGGTTACATGACATAATTTTCAGCTTGTTTGAACGTTTTTCATTATTGATTAGAACAATAAAAGCCATCACAATTTAGTATTATCAATGCAATAAATAATATACATCACATGCGCTACTTGCTCTTATCTATTAATGACTCTTCTTAAAGGTCAAACGCTCGGTTGGTAAATACTCTCTTTGTTCCTGATGCAAATAACTGAGCATTTGCTCGCGTATTTTACATTCAAGCGCCCATGCGTTCAACGGACCATCCGATGCCACAGTACCGCGCAATTTGATAGCCGTTTCCGTAATAGATACCGTAATTAACTCAGGTTCTGTGTCACCATCCCATAACTCATGCGTCTTGACCAAGGCGATATATTTTTGCCGAATGGCATCAATGTCAGCACCATAATCAACGTATAAATACACCGCACATGTCTGATGTACTTCTGTATGTGACCAATTCTCAACGGTTTCGGTCACAAAATGGCGCATAGGTACGATGAGACGACGCTCATCCCACGTCTTAAGTACCGCATAGGTATAGCGTAAATCCTCAATAGTGGTCCACTCATCATCCATCATTACCGTGTCGCCAATACGAATCGGTTGAGTGATCGCCACTTGCATACCCGCGATAATGTTTCCTAGTATGGGTTGGGCGGCAATACCAAGAACTGCGCCGGCAATACCAGCTGACGTTAACAAGGTAGTACCCAATCCACCAATATTGGTAAATTCGCTCAGACCAATCCAAAAACTGCCAATAATCATAATGAAGATAAAAACGCGTCGAAATATTGACGCATAAGTACGTCGGCGTCGTTCTTTATCGAATTCTTTTTCGTCTAAACTTCCAATTTGTAAGTCATGGTAACGATTGGCGAAGAAGTTAATCACCCGAATCCCTAACCATACTGCACTGAACATCAAGCCAATCCATACAATAGGCCGTGTTGACGTTGCTACTGCGTCTATATAAGGGAACCCACCCGATACCAAGGTGAATACTAGAGAAAAACTGATAGTAAAAGTTAATGGTACCGTTAATTTTCCGACTAAATCTGCAATACTATTGTGGCTGTCGACATATTGACTATGCTGCAAGTCGCTGCCTTCTTCACTGACAGACAACTTTATGAGCTTGCCAGCACCTTTACTAAACAACCAACCAAGACCCATGGTTAAAGAAAAAAACAAGATAAGTGCCAGACACTCCCAAAGCGAAATACCAAAAAATCGCAGTTTCATCCACGCGGGCAAATAACGCTCAAACTGTGCAGGCTGATACTGCTCATACAAATTGTTAATATTGCCAACGGTCTGCCCAGAGAATACCCAAATAGGTGCATTATCATCGACTCGAACTCGCTCTAAATATATAGGAACGCGGCGCTCACGATAGTCCATGTATCCAAGCTGGATCGATCGCCGAGGAACACCCATGACACTGCTAGTAGTACCAGTTGGAGGCTCAATCAGCCCATCAGGACGATCTGGCAATTCATCAAATACGTACAGCTCTTTTTTGGTTAATAAAAAATCCAAGCGCCGAGACAACTCAATGGACTGATTGCGCTGTAGTTCATCATCAATCAAATTCATATTCAGTGCATAAGCGGCCAGATCAAATTGCTGCTTCATAATCGCTGATTGAAAAAACTCTAGAGTCGCTAATGGTGTCGATAGATTTGGTGGCTTATCTAATGGTGGCAAACCAGTATTAAGATCGTCTAATGCATAATAGCTTTCACTATACTCACCAGTAAGCCTAGCATCTCCTTGCAAATATCCTGCTTGCTGTACCGCGTTTCGCTCGGCTGGATCGGTTATTTCATTAGCAATTTCAGAAAGACCGACATCTTTATCTTTGATACTGGTGATTTTTTGCTCAGCATATTCGATGATATTATTTGGCTTGGCATTTGTCTGTGCCGTTGAGACGCTTTGAGTATCAACCGATGTATTGTCATCTGTGGCGGCGTAGACAGAAGTACAAACCGTAATGAACATAATAATAAGAAAGCTCACGGTGACTTTTACACGGTCAAAACCATCTATCATTGAGACATCATTAGCTTGGCCATTGGCCATGCTAATTTTGGCATCATAAGTGCCTCTATGAGGGTTAAATCTATGAGTCATTCGCATGTGATGGACATCTTAGCCTTAGTATAAGGATAAGCTAATGCAGTAGACAAAAAAAAGCCAG
>JBBSUA010000230.1:0-3982 GCA_038235315.1 Pseudomonadales bacterium
AAAAAGGCGATTCGATATATTGCGAAGCCAATGCCATGGTAATGATGGAGTCGAACCTTGAGCTAAAAGGCAAGCTACAAGGTGGTTTAGTACAGTCACTGATGCGCCGTTTTGCTAATGACGAATCACTGTTTCAGCAGCAGATTGAAGCAGTCAATGGTGAAGGGGATTGTTTACTTGCCCCTACTCTTGATGGCGATATGCAAATACTTGATGTCGGTGCACAGCAATATACCCTTAGTGATGGTGCCTTTGTTGCCGCTCAAACTGGCGTTGATATCAAAGCCAAAATCCAGCGTAATTTAGGTGGTGCTGTATTTGGTGATACTGGTGGCTTTATGGTCATGCAAACTCAAGGCAACGGTCAAGTAGTGGTTTCTGGCTTTGGCTCTTTGTTCGAAATCGAAGTAACTCCCGGTAAAGATGTCATTATCGATAATGGTCATGTGGTCTGTTGGGACTCAAATCTAGAGTACAAGCTCTCAGTCTCTACCAGTAAGAAAAAAGGCTTTATGAGTAATATTATTAACTCAGTCACTAGCGGTGAAGGAATGGTATTAAATTTCTCTGGTAATGGTAAAGTCATTATCTGCTCACGCAACCGTGATAGCTATCAAGGATGGTTACAAAGCATCTTGGGTACCAGTTCAGGTGGTCGTGGTGGTAGCAATGGTATGCTAGGTAATATTTTATAAGTAATAACTATGAATAGTAAGTTTGACAAGAAATACATTTTATAATTACTTCTATAACTATCGCATGTTTTTCATTACTAATATAAGGATCATGATATGGCAGTTAGTCTACAAAAGGGACAGAAGATATCCCTAAACAAAGAAGCGGGTGGCACGCTTACCAAAGTAAAGCTAGGTTTGGGCTGGGATGTAGCACAAGCACCACAAGAGAAAAAAGGTGGCTTCTTGGGCAAGTTATTTAGTGGTGGTGCTAGTGGTGATTCTATCGACTTGGATGCCTCGTGCATTATGTTTGATAGTAATAAGCAAGCTGTCGATGCTATTTGGTTCAGTCAGCTACAGTCAAAAGATGGCAGTATCTTACACACTGGCGACAACCGTACAGGCGATGGCGATGGTGATGATGAAGTCATCAACGTTGATTTATCCAGAGTGCCAGCCAATGTAGTATCGTTAGTATTTACCGTCAATAGCTTTACCGGTCAAACTTTTGAGACCGTGGAAAACGCGTTTTGCCGCATTGTCAACGCTAACAACAACACTGAGGTTGCGCGTTATAACTTATCCTCACAAGGGACTCATACCGCGATGATTATGGCAAAAGTTTATCGCCATAATGACGAGTGGAAAATGCATGCTATTGGCGAAACTGCCTCAGGTCGTACCTTTCATGACTTAATGCCAGCGATATCTCCACATGCATAATCTTTGATCTCTTAAGTAAGTTACACAAAAAGCTCAGCTATTCATAATAGCTGAGCTTTTTCATACTTCAAATATTGATTTTAAACCTACTACTTACTACCACGCTTCCAGCTAAAGCCCCATTTAAAGGCTTTGTCCATCTCTTGATGACCTTTAAAATACTCATTGATACGTTCAACATTGATACTGCCTTGCTGATTAACGAGACGTGCAATCGCACACATCGGTAAGTTGCCAGCGCCTTCAGTCAGACGAGTTTCAATCGGTGGCTGCTCAGGCACATGAATCGTCACTACGCCATCAGTCTGCGCCCAATTGGGTGCGCCTTCATAGATGAAAGCAAAGATAAATACTTCCTCAATCTGTGACCATTGCTGACCATTGATATCGAGCCACTCTCCACCACTCACTTGCCCCGTTCTATCATCGGCACGTAAGCACACATAAGGTGCTGACTGCAAACTACCAAATCGGTTACCTAGCGCTTGAATCAACGTTTTTTCGCCATTTTTTAGATGGATCATTGCGCCTACATCTAAGTCGATGCCACCAGAGCCATGCTGCTTGAACAAGTCTCCCAACAAGCCTTTTTTCGGTGCAGCCTTACTTGCATCTGGGCGCTGATTCCAGTTCAAATTAACCGATATCTTACCAAAATCATCACGTTTTTTTAGATTAATACTGGTTTGATTTTTAGTTAGAGTAATTTTGCTCAAATTAATCGATGGACTGGTTGGAATAGGTGGCGGACTGCTTGTATTATTTGCTTGAGAGGGTTTTGACGTATTAATAGGTTTTTGAGTAGTGACTGGTGGTACTTGAGCTGGAGCTTCATCAGCAATCTCAACGCCGAAATGCTCGGATAAAGGCTTAAGCCCTCCTTCAAAACCTTGGGCGATAAAGCGGAATTTCCAGCTACCTTGCCGACGATAGCATTCTGCTAAAATAATGGCTTTTTCGCCACGTCCAGCGCTACTTAGCTGGCAAGTCATCAATACTTGACTGCCTTGCAGTACTTGAATATCGACATCACCGATTTGCGCTAAGGTTTGGGCGCTTGAAAATGCCAACGCTATCTTATCGATATCGGCAGGTTGGCTTATCAAATTGATATCAAAAAATCCATCACTGTCATGACCACGAAAACTCACACTATTATCATCGCTACTTTTTTGTCCATAAAATATCATATCACCATCGCCACGTACTTTACCCGCAGTGGTGAGACGATAAGCCGCGCAATCAATAGAGTTTTGGCTGAGTATGCGGATACTAATATTATCAGTGGGTAGCGGCGCATTGGCACCTGCAATCAGTTGTTGGGATTGGCTCATGAGTTGTCCTTTTAATTCGTGTTAATGTCACTATACTTCATGTATTTCCTATCGCTATATAGTAGCATGTATATGGCTCACTTTTTAATGGGCACTTTTGCGATAAAACTACTACAAGCGTTGAGGGAATAATGAATAAAGGCATCAAGGATAATAGTTTTGCTAACCATACTAATAAAAACAATCAACCTGTCAAAATTGCTGCTTGGCTGGCTGAAGGTCAGTCAAGCCAACGCGATATGCTCGCCAGTCTGCAAACCCTCAAAACAAAAACCTCTGTTCCGCTGACCGTTATCGCCTCTCATCGTCATGATCGCCCCGAGATTTTTGAATGTGCTGATATTGTCTATCGTGAACCTTCAAAGCATAATGATAATAGCGATGAGCAATCGATCCCTGCACAGATAATTGAGGCGTCTATTGCAACAAGCGTTGAAGCCAGTAGTGCAATGACAACTGAAACGGCAATACCACGTTGGCAATTTGTACTCGATCATGCCAAAGAAAATAACGTTAAAGTCTTACTTACCGGTCGTAATGGTATTGACTATGAAGCGCATAGAGAAGAGTTCACCGCCGCAGGCATTCGGTTACTCACTGGCGCAACTAGCGTATCAATGTTAGAAGCTATTGATGACAAGTTTGCCTTCATGCACCATTGTCATCAACATAATATTCCAGTTGCAGCAGCATGGCGCTTTGATACTATTGATGAGCTTGAGGCGTTACTGGTCGAGCACAATCATCAACCCCTATGTGTGAAACCCGTCACTGGAATCTTCGCTCAAGGGTTTTGGCGTCTTGATTCAGGTAAAAATGATGATAACCAATACGATAGCTTTGAGCATTTATATTTTACAGAAGATAAAAAGATTAACACTGCGCAGTTCATTAATGCTTATCGTAACAGTCATATGATAAAAGAGCGCCCTATCCCGATGCTACTCATGCCTTTTTTATCAGGGCAAGAGTACTCTATCGATGTGGTCTGTGAATACGGGGAAGTGTTGGTAGCAATCACGCGTTATAAAACCGGCAAAATCCAACATATTGGCTATGACGAATCGGTTATGGATGTAGTCATACCCTTAATCAAAGCCTTTGGTTGTGATGGGATTGTCAGTGTACAGACAAAAGCCGATGATGATGGTCAACATCGCGTCCTTGAGATAAACAGTCGCCCTGCTGGTGGTATCGGTTACACTGCGCATAGCAGTGTGGACTTAACCCAAATTGGCTTTGGCTATT
>JBBSUA010000231.1:0-3981 GCA_038235315.1 Pseudomonadales bacterium
ACCGACATTACGAATGTCCAAGTTCAGGTACATGGCAACTGCTGTCAAACCGACAATGCAGATTAGCGGTGACGGAATAATGCGACCAATTTTTGGAATAAGTGGAAACAGATAAATAATCCCAAGACCTGCGGCAGTCATAATGTAGACAGTCATACCAACCCGCTCGGTCATCGGATTAAGCTCGGGTATTTGAGCGGCAAAGATTAGAATGGCTAACGCATTAACAAAACCTATTACTACTGAACGCGACACAAAGCGCATCAAATTGCCCAGCTTTAAGACGCCCATTACGATTTGAATCGCACCGCATAGCAAAGTCGCCGCTAATAAATACTGAAGCCCATAATCAGCCACCAAATCGACCATGACCAAGGCCATCGCTCCAGTCGCCGCTGATATCATTCCTGGACGACCGCCCACGAAACTAATCACGACTGCAATACAGAACGAGGCGTATAAACCCACTTTTGGATCGACGCCAGCGATAATAGAAAAGGCAATGGCTTCTGGAATTAGCGCCAGTGCAACCACTATTCCTGATAAAATATCGCCGCGTATATTAGAAAACCATTCGTCATGTAGGCTATCAAAAAAAGATGTCATAAGTAAACTGCATATGGTTAGAGGCAAAAAGTAATCATTACTGAGAGATTTGCTATCGATTGATACTATCCATTACTGCGAAAGCAATTACTGCGAAAGCGAGCATGTTGCTATAACAAGTTATTACCATTAAGTGGTCTTGTATTCGCATCAACTTATCAAAGATAAGTGGTGCTACCTACAGCATTACTGGCTATAGCACTCGTAGTAAAATTGAATAAAAAATCTAGGATATTGCAAAAACGACCACAACATTATGCCGTAGAAGATAAATTGTCAGGTAAAATGGTCAAAGTAACTTTGACATTGAAGATAAGAGTAAGGCGTACCGAGCAACACTGACTGTATGAGCAGTTGCTAAAGACGTATGACAACAATAAGGCAGTAGTATGAAACCAGCCTTATAAAGGTCACAACATGCTAAACTAAAACGATAAACGAAGACAGTAATTTAGCTATCAGCAACTTAATATAAAAACATGCGCATAATAGCATAAAGTGATGCAGAAACCGTATCAAAACATGAACGACACCGTTATGATGCCGAGTCGTCAATGTAATCAATTGATCAGTATTATACGTCTGCTTAATCTCATCCAACAGCTATCGTTTAAAAGCTAATATTTTTAATAACCACTCAAGTTGTATCGTAAAAGGACAATATATGACCACCCTTGCCGCAACAGAATCGTTAATTCATAAAGGCAGTGGCCTACAGGTAGTAGTAGGATTAGGACAATCAGGGCTATCAGCAGCCCGATATTTGAGCAATCAAGGGTATAAAGTGGCGGTTACAGATAGCCAAAGTGCGCCTGCGTTGGCAGGTAAATTACCAGAAGCTATTGAAATTCGACAGTTTGGCGCTATTGATCCAGAGCTGCTGCAAAAGGCATCTCGCATTATTATCAGCCCTGGTATTGCACTTAGTCAGGAAGCGGTTGCCGCTGCTCGGCAGTCGAATATTCTTGTGGTGAGCGATATCCAGCTCTTTTGCGAAGCTTGTACCGTGCCAATAGTGGCTATCACGGGCTCTAATGCTAAAAGTACAGTGACCACATTAGTCGGTCAAATGGCTGCTGATGCTGGTATAAATGTAGGCGTTGGCGGCAATATTGGTGTACCAGCTTTAGATTTATTAACTGACCCTAATATGGAGCTGGCCGTACTTGAGCTGTCTAGCTTTCAGCTTGAGACAGTTACTAATTTGGGTGCGCAAGTGGCTACCGTTTTAAATATGTCGCCTGATCATTTAGATCGTCATGGTGACATGCTCGGTTATCATCAAGCTAAGCACCGTATCTTTCAAGGCGCAAAATCAGTGGTAATCAACCGTGAAGATGCGTTGACTCGTCCACTAGTAGCGGATAATTTGCCGCGATTGAGCACAGGAATTAATGCGCCTGACAAAGGTCACTATGGCTTAATCACCGATCCTGATGGGCAGATATATCTGGCACGTGGTACAGAACGATTATTATCGGCAGACAAACTAATTATCAAAGGTCGTCATAATTTGCTCAATGCACAAGCGGCGCTTGCACTTGGTGAACTTGCTGGTCTGCCACTCGACAGTATGCTCATGACCTTACAGCGCTTCGCCGGACTAGATCATCGATGCCAGTATGTCGCAACGGCTGCTGGTATTGATTATTTTAATGATTCTAAAGGCACTAATATTGGTTCAACTAGAGCTGCTATTGAAGGGTTAGGCGCAGTATATGCGCCAAAAGATGGCAAATTATTGTTAATATTAGGGGGGCAAGGTAAAGGTCAGCAGTTTGGTGAATTGGCTCCTTTTATCAATCAGTATGTCAGCCAAGTGTTGTGTATCGGTGAAGATGGTCAACAGATTGAGCAAGATTTACGTACGGCTGTGTTAAGCGATGAAGTAAGGTTGCATCAGTGCAAGACGTTAGATCAGGCTTTTGAGACGGTTCAGCAATTAACCGCCAGTAGTTTGTCGCAAGTACAAGCGGTATTGCTATCACCGGCATGTGCGAGTTTCGATCAGTTCAATGGTTACGCAGATCGCGGAGATTATTTCGCTCAGTTGGTCAAACAGTTGGTTTCTGCTACCTGTAGTCTTGATTCTGACACGTCTGCTTAATAGTGACACGTGCGTGATAAATGATTGTTTTGGTTATATATTACTGTTACTGTCAACAGCGCTCAGTCAGTTCTGATTGAGCGCTTGTTACTCTATAGTCATATCTTATCAAGCTACTATTTATTTAGCGGCCTATCCATATTATATGTTTTAAACGGTTAAGCGGGGGCGTCAAATAGACGTCGTGTTTTTTGTTTGTTAGCGTACTTAAATATTATGGCACACTCTATTTTTTCTCGTTCTTCTCAAAAATCTCAGTCAGCTACTGGCTCAGATGGTGTACTCTCTTTGCCTTCATCGCGTGCTATTTTATTAGCCAGCGTTGGTTGTATGATGGTGCTTAGTTTACTCATGGTCGCCTCTGCCTCTATTCCTTTTGCGCTCAGTCGTGGAATGACAGAGCTCTACTTTTTTGAGAATCAGTTGCTATATATGGGAATCGGTTTATTCGTCGCGGCGATACCGTATTACTTTGTGCCATTAAGGACACTATATCAGACTGAAACTCAGTTTATTCTCTTAGGGGTGACTGGGGCACTGCTAATTGCAACTTTGTTTGGTACGCCTATCAACGGTGCAAAACGTTGGCTCAATTTAGGAGTGGTCAATTTTCAGGTTGCGGAACTGGCTAAGCTAATTGTTATTGTGTTCGTTTCTGACTTTGTGGTGCGCCGCTCATTTGAAGTACGTAATGGCTGGGATGGCTTTTTGCGAATCTCTTTAGTCATTGGCTTGCTGACTATATTATTGCTTTTACAGCCAGATTTTGGTTCGCTTGTGGTCATCGTAGGTACCGTATTTGCTATATTTTATATTGCAGGTGCACCCTACAAGCAGTTTATAGCGCTCGGCTCAATTGTTGGAGTTTTGGCTTTTTTGGCAGTGACATTAGTACAGTATCGGCTAACACGTGCACTGTCATTCATCGATCCCTTTGATGATATTCAGGATACTGACTATCAGCTGGCACGCAGTCTGATTGCATTTGGTCGCGGTCAGTTTACGGGTGTGGGTTACGGTGAAAGCGTACAGAAGCTATCGCATTTACCTGAGGCTCATACTGACTTCTTATTAGCGATTACTGGTGAAGAGTTGGGCTTCGTTGGCGTAGCTATGATTTTGATACTCGAAGCACTCATTATTGGTAGTGCTATGCGTATTAGCTACAATGCTCTAAAACGTCGGCAAATGCGCATGAGCTATACGGCATTTGGTATTGGCGTTGTTTTTATTGCGCAGACCATTATTAATGCGGCGATGAATATGGG
>JBBSUA010000232.1:0-3978 GCA_038235315.1 Pseudomonadales bacterium
CTGTAAATGATGAGTTAGTAGATATAGTCAGATGAAAATACAAATGTTATGAGAATTTAAACGCGCTATTGGTATAAATTTCACTGGCGTGCTGAGTTCTCAGAGGCTGCGCAAAATTCATATCAATAGCGCTATAACACTTTTGTAGTAAACTCACTATAAGTAGTGATTAATACATTCTAATTATAATCGTGTTTTTAAGACGTTAACGCTATTATATAGTCAGTTCATTCTAAAAACGATACAGCGTGACTGGTATCTATTTTTCGCAGCCTCTGTCTGCTAGCTACAGCAAGCCAGAAAAATAGATACCCGTTGCGCGACGCAATAATACGTATCTGTTTTATTTAGAATCAAATATAGTACTTATATAATCATATCAGGACAGTCATGCGCTACGCATTTTTTATAATTATTATTCTACTATTACAGCTATTTAGTTTAGGGGCGGCACTGAGCTTGCAGTGGTGGTTGCAGCCGTGGATGGCGTCTATACCAGTGCTGAACACAGCGGTATTTGCGATGATATTTAGCATTAGTAATGGTCTGCTATTATTAAGCACCAGAAAGTGGTTCGCAAACAGCTATCGTTGGGTCAGTGGGTGGATGCTAGTTATGCATTTTATGATATTAACAGCCTTATTTATAAGCTTGATAATGGGTAGTTACTGGCTATTCATGACGTTAGTTGTTGATGATTGGGTTCAGTCAGATACGCTCATGTTTGGCTTGCGGGCATTGGCTTTATTCGTATTTTTGGGATTGTTCGCTTACACTTTATATAGTGCTTATGTGCCCATAGTACGCACACTTGCAGTCGCTATTGATAAGCCAATGCAAGGCGAACTACGTATTGCTGTTGCCAGTGATTTGCACATTGGGCGTCTGTTTGGCAACGGTGCTATTGATAGATTACGCAAGCTTATCACTGCTGCCAAAGCAGATATATTGCTGATGCCCGGTGATATTATGGATGATAATACGCGTGCATTTACCCATTATAATATGTCGAAAAACTTAGCCGAATTGTGCATTAGTCTGCCATATGGCGTCTATGCCACGTTAGGTAATCACGATCTTTATGGTCATGAGCAGCCTATCAGTGATGCGTTACGTGCCGCTGGTATACAGTTATTGAATGACGACGTGTTACGCCTTGAATATCAAGATCAGCCGATTTGGTTGGTAGGACGTTTCGATAATCACAAGCATCAGCGAGTAGAGACGACGGCGCTGTTGTCTCAGGTCAATACGGCTGAGCCTGTTATTCTGTTAGATCATAGACCTAGCGATATCGTTGAGCACAGTCAAATGCCTATCGACTTACAAGTTTCAGGACATACCCATAATGGACAAGTTTTCCCCGCAAACTTAATTGTCAGTGCTATTAATCGCATAGGGTATGGTTATGAAGCCATAGGTGGTGGACACTTTGTGGTGTCGTCGGGCTATGGCTTTTGGGGGATACCGTTTCGGTTGGGTTCACGCTCTGAGATTTGGATGATTACGCTCACAGGAAAAGGCAATGCATGACAAATCTTATGCGGCTATCACTGTTTTTGCATGGATAGCTTCACGTACAAAGCTGGCAAAATCATCAATAATATCATAGGTTTCATTGTTAAGTTCTCGGTGCACACTCATAAAGTGAATGAAGCCATGAGGCGCGCCAAGAACGGTATGGATCTGAACATTGGTGCCATAACTCTGCAACTTCTCAGCATAGGCAAATGCCTCATCGCGTAATACATCTAGCTCAGCCGCGACAATATAGGTAGGGCATATTTGGCGGTTGTTGCCAAGCATTGGCGAAACGAGAGCATGCTGACGAGAAAGTGGACTATGCTGTAAGTAAGCAGTATCAAACACAACGATATCATCATGATCAAGGAGTAATCCTTGACCATATAACTCCCAACTTGAGTAGTTTGTTTCGACATCAGTCAGGGGATAAAGAGGCATCTGTGCTATCGGATGGGGTAGGTTTTGTAGCATATCGAGCGTTTTTTGCCCACCTAAGCCAAGCTCTGACCACAAGGTTTCAGAGGGTGCAACAACTTGCTGTGCCACTAAGGCTGCAAGGCAACCACCAGCGCTATCACCTGACAATATAATTCGTGATGAGGAAGCGCCAAGCGTAGGGCAATTCTCTGCTAACCAATCATAAGCAGCAATACAGTCTCTTAGTGCAGTTGGGGCAGGGTGTTCAGGTGCCAGACGATAATCGACGCTGACCACTGCCCAGCCTGTCTGCTCACAAACGGCATGGCAAAACTCATGATGCGTATCGACATCGCCAATACAAAATCCACCTCCATGAAAAAACAGCATGGCTATCTCATCGCGATTTTGATTGCGTTTCTTTTTAGTACCAAATGCTGATTGGTAGCAGCGAACGATCATGTCACCACCGTCAGCGTTGGCAATATTCTTATCTTGCCAGCTTACAGATGCGACGAATTTTTTAGTGATAAATGGTAGAGGGTTTGCTTTTTGAGCAGAGTGTTGCCATACCTTTGGCGCTTGCATCGCCACCGCATCCGCTGCAAATCTTTTACGTAGCCCACCCAGTTGCGCAAGTTGCAATGGTGTTTTAAGCTTACTATTAACCGCGATAATCAACCGTAGATGCGCATTGGCATTTAGATATTGTTTTGAGGTTGGACCCTTTAGGTAACCTACCATATTCTCTAGCAAGGGTGCTGGCAAGTAGCCCAAACCTTTTAAGACATAATGCAAAGTATGTTGTTGGTAATGTGCTATTGGCTTGGATTTAAGTAGTTTTTGTCTGAGGGATAAACTCACGTTTGCAACATCACTTTGATCTGTTGCGCTACTTTTATTTCGACCTAAGACGGCTGGATTTAAGGTCGTTATGGTTGTATTTAGCAACGTACGAAACGCTGATATAGGTAAAATAGACATCACAATTTCTCTTCATCAATCATTATAAGTGTGCGCTGTTACAGGTCAGCGATCATCTTATTTTTATATATTTGCAAAGTTAGTTATTAACATTTATGGGTTGTTTAAAAACGACAAAACACGGTAATAATGGAAATACAGAACAGCAACGATATTTAAAAAACGTTTCTGTGCATTGTTTTATATCATTTTTTTACTTTTTTTTGTAATAAAAATAATTACCGCTCAGACATATTAGTCATCATTTAGGCGGAATATGCTGCAAATTGTGAAAATTCATCTCATTTAGTCTTGAAATTTACCCTTACTACCTTTATCAAGCAGCTATTGAGTCATAGTTATAAATTGAAAAATTCTTATTACCAATCACAAGGAGTTATGATGAGCGAGCAAACCCCCAATCACGAGTTCGACACCCAAGATCCAAAAGCGGTGCACCCTAATATCGATCATGAAGACAGTGTATTAGCAGAAGCCATTGAAGAGTTTGATCCACAAGCGAATTCAGGTGACAATAATACGATCGAAAACGAAATCGATTTAGACGCTTTTGCTGCGCGTATTGCTGAGTTAGAAGGCGAAGTTAAGCAAGCCAAAGAAAGTACCGCGCGTGCTAATGCCGAAACTTATAATGCGCAAAAACGTATAGAGCAAGAAGCGGATAAAAGTAAAAGATTTGCCTTACAAAAATTTGCCAGAGAGCTTTTGGAAGTTGTCGATAACCTAGAGCGTGCCATTGACAATGTTGATGCCAATGACGCAGTGACTGAAGGCATCAGACTGACCCATAAGGCATTGCTTGGTGTATTAGCCAAAAACGGTGTCGAAGTGGTTAGCCCAGAAGGTGAAAAATTCAACGCTGATTTTCATGAAGCGGTTGGCATTGACCCAGACGCTGCCCCCGATACCGTTGGTACGGTACTACAAAAAGGCTATAGCTTGAATGGTCGTCTATTGCGTCCTGCTATGGTACGTGTTGGTCAATAGTATGGTGAGCTGCATAACCCTTATTAAAGATAAGGATATTCACAAAACTTCACATAAAAATAAACC
>JBBSUA010000233.1:0-3973 GCA_038235315.1 Pseudomonadales bacterium
ACTATTGCTATCTAATCGTCTGATGTCTAATCGCCGTCATTACTATTAAAACCGACACGTAGACCCAATGTTGGAATCAATTGACGCTTAATAACACGTGTAACGGTTGTGAGATGATCAAACAGTGCTTGCTGCGTCGCTTTATCAGCAGTGGTTATATCTTCTGGCATTTGCGCAAGCAATGTTGTAGTATCAGCCAATGCTGTCGATAGATTATTACCCACTTCGCTTTCATTGTTGCTACCTAGTATGGCAGTTAGTACGGGATCGGTCAGTGTCTCATTTAAAACAGCTAATTTAGAATTGATAATCGCGCGGCTTTGCCCTGCAGTTACAGCGGGTACATGACCCTTAGCTTGTCCCGTTAGCCCTAATGGTTGATCGATAGCATTAGTTTTCATAACTTCGAGCAATGACAGTAATGAGTTAACCCATTGATTAAGACCTTGATCACCAGTCGCTGTTTTATCGATAGCCAATAGCGTTATGGCATTATCCTGCCAATTCTTTTCGATGTCTTTTAATCGCGTATTCAATGCGCTACTGGCACTCAGCACATAAGCGCACTGCGCGGCATCCAAGCTATCATTAGCATACAATGCTTCTTCTAATCCCGGTACACCTTGAACAATAGCACTTTCGTTTTCTAGTTGCTTAGGTGTTAATGTCGGATTGGCTTTAATCAAATCAGCAACACTGCTATGAACCAGTCCGCGCTCGTCAGGATAATAATTAATATATAAGTTGCTCATGCTGTCAGTAGCTGGACCGAAGTTAATCATCTCAGCACTGGCCCACGCTTGCGCTAAGATCAGCCATTGATCACGTAGCGCTTGTAATTCATCACTGCTGACAGGCGCTTGCTGACAATGCTTCTGCGCTAAATCATGCAGTATAGCGCTTTGGCTTGCGGCATCTGCATACGTTGGAATGACAATGTCTTTTACCACATGAGTCAGATAGGCTTTTTGGCTGTCAGCGCTGATAGTCACAGGCTTAATTTTGATTGCTTGATCTGCATTATTGCTGTCATTAGCCGTTGTATCATTGGTAATAACAGTATCACTGTTCTGTGCAACTGCCTGAGTATCAGTAGCTTGAGTATCCTCAGCGGGTTTGACACAACTAATTAATAAACCCGCACTCAAAGCCGATAACGCCATCATTAAAGCATGATTTTTTTTCATAGTTTTCTCGATATTCGCTCGGTTGTTCTATCTGTTAATAGATAAGGCACACAGCTCTATCTACATGGTGATTATCTTATTCATTTATCTATTTGAATCATTAGCTGGCTCTTGAAACGTCTTATAATGATTTCATAAAGGCATTTAGCTCAGCACGACCTTGCTTATCTAATTTTAATACTTTTTGTTGCTGCTTAGCGGCTTCTCCGCCATGCCAAAGTACCGCTTCCATAAGTGTACGGGCGCGCCCATCATGTAAAAAAGTAGCTTGCGAATCAACCGTTTGCGCAAGACCAATTCCCCATAGAGCAGGTGTACGCCATTCGTAAGAGTTGGCCAAAAATTCAACTTGCGCATCTTTTGAGGGTAATTTGCCAGTGATAGTGCGATCAGCTAGATCGTCACCCATATCATGAAGCAACAAATCAGTATAAGGATAAATCACTTGTCCATGTTGCTCAAGATGATCGTCGGCAGTTTTTGGCAATTGATATCGTGGCGTATGACAGCTCTGACAGCCCATATCATAAAAGCGTTTTTTACCTGCTAATACTAGCGCGCTATCAGCATCACGGCGATTCGGCACCGCTAGATTGCGGGTATAAAACTCTACAAACTTAACGATCTCATCGCTTACCTCAACTTGTGGCTTGCCGTTACCTTGCTCATCAGCGCCTGTAGTGGCTTTAAGACAAGCTGTCTGAAGCGGTGTACAGGACTCGTTTGGACGAATATTGGATGTCAATCCCATGTCTTCGTTAAATGCACTTTGATTTTGAGTCACCAGCTTAGTCTGACCCGCTTTCCAACCAAAACGTCCTAATGCTGTTTTTCCGGTTTGTGGATCCATCACCCAGTTGAATTTACCACTAATACTCGTGTTATCTTTATCAACGCTGTTCTTATCAGCATTACTAATAGCTTGTTTTTTGATGTCTTCGTCAGGGATTTGTTCGAGCAAGCCTAAGCCAATCATTGGCAATGCAATACGTGGTGACACCATTAGCTCATCATCAAACGCGCCGTAACCCGGATTAGTTAATCTGAAAGTCGGTGCACGCAAAGTCTCTACATATCCATCAGCAAAGGTAATCGGCTTGTCTGTCCATTGGACAGTGACCCGTGCTTCAGCGGGCACGCCTTGGATACCACGATCTTGTAATTGACCCCCATACATAGGATGAGCGACTTTTTCGATCAAGGAATCTTGCAACTGTTGTTGCTGCTCATCGGTCGTCGCTGGCATAGCAAGGCGGATCAATAAGCTATCGGCATCGTCATCGCTACTCAGTGGTGCATGACCGCGACCATCTTTTATATGGCAAGACTGACAGGCGGCGACATTGAATAACCCACCTAGACCATCGCGACTATCCGTACTAGCAGGTGCCATCACCCAGGGTTGCTTAAAGAACGCATTACCAATAAAAAAGTTGCCTTTGCGTGAGGCAGTCAGATTAGACGACGGCTTAGAATAGCTCTCACTACTGGTAACCGTAATACCCGTATCACCGCCTTGCTTAATCTCTTGTGGATCAAAAGTAGCCAATTGCTGGATAGGTATACCAGCGAGCGCTTCAATCGTTTGCGTACGCTCAGTAGATACCGTTGGCGATGACTCATCAGTGGTTGCACTGTTAGTTCCATTATTAGACACACTATCGGATGGCTGACACGCACTAATCGCCAGCGTACACAATAGACCTAATGCCAGCTTAGCTGGAGTTTGACTTGATAGTAGAGGAGAATGTGGCAAATGAGTGATCGCTGTAGATGCGGTATCATAACGTGAATTTGACGGTTTCCGCGTAGACAAGTCCATAAAGGCTGACCATAGTGATTTCGTAGCGCTCATAAAAATTACCTTAGTCCTGACATAGAACCATCAACACCGTGAACTAAAAAAAACGCGCTGCCAACCCTAATTGACAAGGCGTGTATTATAACTAAATTATATTGCCATGAAAATCGTTCTCATTAACTAATAGCGACTCATCAGCCACAAGCATAGGAATGATCCCTGACTTAAAACTGTGAGCCTGCATCGGCATCTAGATTATCAATGCCAACCGCTTTAGCCGCATTTTCGATACCGACAGTCAGCTCTTGTAAGCTAGTGATTGCATTTTCAATCCAGCCACGACGTATGTTCTGCTCCTCACTTGATATGCCGTACTTGCTGGCTTGTCCGACAGTCGCAATCATTTGATCGACCTTGATATTTTCTTTTTCACCTTTGGCGACGATAATGTTAAAGGTATCTTCTACCTTTTTAAAATCAGCAGTCAACTTATCAGCAGCCTCTTTATGATTGGTGTCTATTAGATACTCCTTGAGACCATAACCACCAATTGACTCGCCCTCGACCGTTTCATAGCTACCATTAAACACATTTTGAATACCACGCGCATTGTTCGCATAGCTCAAATGAGTCAAATCACTAAAGCAATCATGCTCATCTTCGGTTGAACCCGTCACAAAAGCCACTTGCATACGTTGAGATGCCAACTCACCCAATGCTAAACTACCCATTTGATACATAATTTGGCGTAAGCTATTTTTATCTTTGCGTGCCATGATATCGCTACGTAACGTATTTTCGCTTTCAGGTTGCCACTCCGCTTCCATTGCGGTCAAATCATTAACCAATAACTGAGTAGCCGCTTTTAGATATTGACCACGACGCATACAAATACTGGCGTCTTTATTAGTAGTTTCACCGCTAGTACACTGACCGTCAGTCGTTACATAATCGCTGACTGGACGCATGCCAGCACCTTCACCAA
>JBBSUA010000234.1:0-3972 GCA_038235315.1 Pseudomonadales bacterium
CTTTATCCTATTGCTCATAAGCTCATTGGCGCCACTTATACTAGCCGTGATGAATCGGGTAATGCCCATCTATTTACTCAACGCTTAGCCGCACGTTGCGCAGCAGCTGGCGTGCAATTTATGTACGATACTGAGGTATTGGCCTTAAATAGCGATGCGCACTCTAGTCGTCCGCATATCCATAGTCTTACTATTCGTCCTAAAGGCGAAAAAGCCCAGACTTTTAGTGCGGACAGTCACGTCATCGCGCTTGGATGTTATAGCGTGTCCTTAGTCAAGCCATTAGATATTCACTTGCCTATTTTCCCTGCCAAAGGCTATTCGGCTACTTATAGAGTCAATCCACGCGCCCCACATCTGGCACCCTTTATTAGTCTAATTGACGATGAATACAAGCTAGTAATCTCAAGGCTTGGTGATAAATTACGCGTAGCAGGAACCGCAGAATTTAACGGCTATAACATGGACTTAAATAGCGTCCGTTGCGAGGCGATTACTGAACGTGTGCGCTATTTGTTTCCTAAAGGCATCATTGCCAATTCCGTCGAATATTGGACAGGGCTGCGTCCGATGACGCCATCAAACGTGCCCTTAATTGGACGCGCCCATCTTGGACAAGTCCGCCATGGTAGTCCCATTGATAAGAGCGCTGACGCCACTTTTGATAATTTATGGCTTAATACGGGTCATGGTACTCTCGGTTGGACACATGCTTGTGGCTCAGCAAAGGCCATTAGCTTGTTAATGCAAGGTGAGAAGCCACCCGTTAAGTTTGACTTTGTGGGCGTGTAGCGCCAATAAGATTTGACTTGATAGCTCGGCTAACGGCAAGTAAATCATAAGCATAAAAAAGGCACTATAGTTAATCCGATATAAAAATACCGTGCTGCTAGTAATAATTTTTCACAGCCTCTGTCAGCGTAGACACAGCAAGCAAGAAAAATTAATACTAGTAGCACGGTTTTGATTAGTCAACTCCACGAGCGATCATAAAAAATACTTTAGCTCACCATGTTCTTAGCTAAACTCTCAGATTCAATAGCATTTACCTTAATAGCTGCCAATGTCACAGGAACGCCATTCACAGCGGCATTACCACTCAACTGATCGATAAAAGTATCGTCAGTTAGATCATTAACACTGACACCAGCATGCGCTTGGGCAATCTCTTGCTTAACGCCTTTCCTACCATGACCAAAGCCGTGCGGAATACTCACTACCCCTGGCATCAGCTCATCAGTGACTTCTGCTGCAATAACGACGCTGCCCACGCGAGAGGTGACTTTTACATTCTGACCGTCTTCAATATTGTATTGCTCAGCCGTTTCAGGATGCAGCATCAAAGTACAACGCGATTTGCCTTTTACCAATCGGTGGCTGTTATGCAACCACGAATTGTTGCTACGTACATGACGACGTCCTATCAGTAAAATCTGACGGTCATCATACTGCTGCATCATCTGTTTTACGCGCTCTAAGTCTGCTTGATAAAAATCAACGTTCAGATGAATTTTTTTGTCTGCATGCTTTAGTGCATCCGGCAACATACTTTGTAACGGCCCCAAATCAACGCCATGAGGGTTGTCATTTAATGTCTCTAGATCAATATCTTTATAAGGTCCATGCTTTAAACCTTGGTCGAGCAAAAACTTTGGCCCTAGTTTCTTCGTGAGCGCACGTTCACCTTTGACCATATCTGGTGCATCACTATCTAAGCGTTCTGCGAGCTCTAGATAAATCTCCCAGTCGTGTTTTTCATCCTCTTTTTTATCGAATAACGCTGGTGAATATTTAGCCACGTTATGTACCGCAAAACCATTAAAGGTAATATCATAATGATCGCGCTCTAGTGGCGATACGGGTGGCAAGATGATGTTAGCGTGACGGCTGGTTTCATTGACATAATAATCTAGCGCTACCATAAATTCTAACTGTGACAATGCCTCGTCTAATTTTTCACCATTTGGGGTACTCAGTACGGGATTACCCGCGACGCACATAAAGCCTTTGAGCTGACCCTCGCCCTCTACTAACATCTCGTCGCTCATAGCGGCTACGGGATACTCGCCATTAAAATCAGGAAGATTACTCACACGACTATGACGCTTACCTAAGTAGCCTGGACCTGAGTTATTGACCACATCGACGGCAGGATTAGGGAACATCAAACCGCCGACTTCGTCCAAGCGTCCGCTGACGATGTTAATTATCATAGACAGATATTGACTTAATAAGCCGAACTCTTGTACTGAGATACCCATACGCCCGTAGCATACTGAGCTTTCAGCTTCACAGAACTCTTTGACTAATCGCTTGATTTCAGGAGCGCTGATACCCGTAATACCGGCAACTGACTCTGCGCTATAATCCTTGGCAAAAGTCGCGATACGCTTAATCTCAGGTGCTAACGCTGCTGCTCTGTTATTTTTGGCCATTGCCTTAGCAGCATAGCCTTGCAAATAGATTTCGTTAAGCATCGCTAGTAGTAATAAAACATCGGTTGCTGGGCGAATAAAATGATGCTCGCTAGCAAGGTCTGCGGTCTCAGTACGCCTTGGGTCAATGACGACGACTTTGCCATCGCGCGCCTTGATGTCTTTTATCTTTTGGCGCATATTCGGTGCGCTCATGATACTGCCGTTGGACGCTAGCGGATTACCACCGATAATTAGTATGTACTGAGTACGATTGACATCCGGTACCGGAATGCGCAGCATATGACCGAAGAGATGCATACTCACAATGTGATGCGGCAATTGGTCAATAGAGGTCGCTGAGAAACGACTACGCGATTTGAGACTATGCAGCAGATGCTTGACGGTTAACATGCCGCCCATGTTATGTACATTTGGATTACCCAAATAGACCCCAAAAGCGTTTTGACCATGTTGCTGCTGCACTGCTTGGATACCTGCGGCTACTTTATCGAGCGCTTCTGTCCAACTGATCTGCTTCCAGCCCTCAGCGGTTCGCTCAACGGGTTGGCGCAGGCGATCAGGATCTTCATGCAAGTCTTGCAAAGCGGTAGCTTTTGGACAAATATAACCTTGAGAAAAAGGATCGTTCTTATCCCCTTTAATCGATAGCACTTTTTCGCCATCATGTATTATCTCAACGCCACACATCGCCTCGCATAAAGTACACGTTCTAAAATGCGTTTGTTCGTTAGTCATAGTCGATTCTGCCATAGTTGTGCTCCCTGTTTATTTTTGTCATCTGGCTTTCGTTAACTGCTTTTATCAACCCGTTATCCGTCACCAAATAATTCCTTTTTAGTTAGGCTCTGCTTGTTGCAACAGATTACTGAATAGCGCATCAAAATTTTTGCTTAAAATGGTAATGGCTTGCGCTCTTAAATAGCGTTGCTGATGGCAGCCCAATATTAATTCGTGTACTTGAGCGGCTGCGATATCCACACAAAGATTCACTTCAGCAAGCTCAAAAGAGCGATTGGATAACATCAGACCTTGAATGAATATCTCTGCCCACTCTGCTTGGATTTCTGTAATTAGATTGCCTAGACCCTTGCTTGCTGTTTTGCTTTTTATATTAGGATTAAAGCGCAGTTGATCTTCGATTAAGCGTTGAAATAAGGCGATATTCTGAAAGGCAGCATCAAAAATTAAGGTTAAGCACTGCTGGCAACGCTGATTAAAATGCTCTTTATCCAACGAATCATAATCTTTTAGCATATTTATCCAAGCCATGCGCATAGGCGATAGATAATTGTCCTTAAGCTGCTCGCTCAATTCAGCCTGTAGCGCCTCAACGCTATCAAAATGATTGTAAAAACTGGGTTGCGCAATGCCTGCGCCCTTAGCCACTTTATTCATACTCATACCACTAGCACCCTCTAAGCTATAAAGCTGCAAGGCACTTCTCAATAGCGCGCGACGCGTCTTAGCTTTTGCAAGCTCACGCTTCGATTCTACTGGTTCTGGTATCACTGCTAGGTTGTGGTCTACTATTGCA
>JBBSUA010000235.1:0-3970 GCA_038235315.1 Pseudomonadales bacterium
ATTCATCGCCAATATAGTGACGATGGCACGCGCAAATGGGTATTTGAAGTTACTGGCGGCTCTTTAGTTGAGACAGTCTTAATTCCGGCTGATGATAGCAAGATAAATGGTCGCAAAACTTTGTGTGTCTCATCACAGGTCGGCTGTGCGCTCGACTGTAGCTTTTGCAGTACTGGCAAGCAGGGCTTTGAGCGTGATTTGACCGCCGCTGAGATTCTTGGACAATTATGGGTGGCTAATGCCTCTTATATGACGGATGATCAAGATAGCTTGGATGGTGTCGATCATAGTTTATGGCACAATCAAGTGACCAATGTAGTCATGATGGGTATGGGTGAACCACTCCTTAATTATAAGCCTGTCGTAAGTTCAATGGAGTTGATGCTTAGTGATCATTCGTATGGTTTGTCTAAGCGTCGCGTCACTCTATCAACGTCAGGTGTCGTACCAAAAATGTATGAGCTGGCGCAAGATATTGATGTTGCACTAGCCATTTCATTGCATGCGCCAAACGACGAATTGCGCAATGAGTTGGTGCCTATTAATAAAAAATATCCATTAGTCGAGTTGATTGCAGCGGCGAAGAATTACGTTTTTGATGTTAATCCACGTCACAAAAAACACGTAACTATTGAATATGTAATGCTAGACGGGGTCAATGATAGTAACGAGCATGCCCATGAGTTGGTGACGCTATTGGACGGATTACCCAGTAAAATCAATTTGATTCCATTTAACCCATTTCCACATGCGCATTATGATAAATCTAGCAATAATCGTATCCACGCTTTTAGCGATATCTTGAGCCAAGCTGGATTTGTCTGTACTATTCGTCAGACGCGCGGCGATGATATCGATGCTGCCTGTGGTCAATTGGTTGGGCAAGTTGCTGATCGTACTAGACGTTCTGCAGCGTGGCAGCAGAGTATCAAGGATCGTAGTACTACTGAAAAGGCGGACTGAATATTTATAGCTATAAGCGTTATCTAAGCATTTCATTGTTATTTGCGCGTTTCAATCATAACAAAAATGTAGCACAAATAATTAATACCAACTAAAGTGTACTTAAGGTGTCCAAATCTATTAAACTGATGACTCTTTGAACCACAGTGTTATGACGGCGGCTATGATGATTTCTAAATACTCTTGTAAATTCAAGTCTCAGCGCAAATCGTCTTTGAAGACGAATAGGGTTTTATCAGTGAGTAAATATCAAAGAACACCACATAAGTCGCTCAGTAGACCTAAGATTATAGTGATCGTAAGTGCCGTTGCAACCTTGCTACTAACAGGGTGTCAAAGTACCCCGAATAACAACTTAACTGGTGGCACGCGCTATCAGACGAACACACAGCCAAGTGACGATAGGAACGTAGATAAACAAGAAGTTGCTCGCGTACGTACGTCACTTGCTGCGCAGTATATTCGAAAAAACGAGCTTGATGCTGCCCAACGGCAACTTGAAAAAGCTTTTGCTGCTGATAGCCGATACGCGCCAGCCTATGATATGATGGGCGTTTTGCTGCAGCAAGAAGGCAGCCGCATTAACCTTGAAAAAGCAGATGAGTATTTCAAGAAGGCGATCGCCATTGATAAAGATTTTGAGCAAGTGCGTAATAATTACGGCGTGTATTTATCACAAATGAAGCGTTATAGTGAAGCCGCAGAGCAGTTCGAAATTGCAGGCTCCGCGCTTGGCTACGAAGGGCGTATTAGCGCTCTTGAGAATTTGGGTCGCACTTATTTACAGCTCAATAATCGTCCAGCGGCATCCAAAGCTTTTTTACGCGCTTTGGATGGTAACCGTAGTAGCTTAATTGCTCATATTGAACTGGTTGACTTATTGCTTGAGCAGCAGCGTATTCAGCAAGCGCAAGGACTATACGATGAGACCTTGATGCTCATACAAGGTGAGGGCATTAGTCCACGCTTGCTATTACAAGGTATCAAACTTGCGGCGGCTCAAAACGACATAACTACGCGTCAGCAATTAGCACAGCAACTGCTATCCGCTTATCCACTAAGCGAAGAGGCAAAACAACTTAAGACTTGGCTTAATAACCCAGAGGCATCATGGAAATGAATAACCCATCATCAAATCATCAATCTAACGTGCAGGGATCATTTGGTGCCATGTTGCAGCAAGCTCGCAAGGCTAAGCAATTAAGCTTAGAGGATGTGGCTGGTGAGCTTTTTATATTAACACGTCATCTGCAAGCACTAGAGAACGAAGACTTTGTTGAGTTGCCGCAAGCTGCTTTTTCGCGTGGCTTTGCCATAAACTATGCTAAGTTTTTGGGTTTAGATCCTGTACGAATCGCAGCCAGTTTTGATACGGCTTATCCTAATGAGCTCAAAGCAAAGTCAGTAAATAATATTGAGTCGCCATTACAGCCAATGGGGACTTTGCAGCGCGATACGCACAGTCGAATTCGCTTCAATCCTCTATTGATTATCGCGGTAGTAGGACTCATCATTTTAGCGGTATTTTTGTTTCGTATGGTCACGAATGCCAGTAAAGACAATCAAGAGCCTACGCCAATAGTCGAAGACTTATCCGCATCGGAGCAAGCACAAGGGGCTGCCATGAGTAATCAGTCAGATAGTGTTGGCGCGTCTGGTTCAGCCCTCAATCTCGGCAGTAATGACAGTATGAGTAATGCCACATTAGAGGTTAATATCACTGATAGTGCTACGGTTAGTATTACTGATGCCTCTGGCAATAGTCTAATGAGTGGTAGTCAATCAAGCGGTTCTTACAAGCTTTCGGGTACACCACCATTCGATATCCAAATTGATAATGTAGATAATGTGAGCTTACTGCTAAACCAAGAATCCGTTGCATTGGATCCGTATACCACGGGTAAAAAAGCTATCTTTGCATTATCACCGCTTTAATTGTTGTATGGTTCTACGGTCAAACAGTTTTATATATTTATACACTTAATTTTGCTCTAATTTAAGGGTTATTCTATGTCAACATCAGCGCCTATTAACCGCCGTCTTACCAAAAAAATATATGTTGGTGATGTCGCAATTGGTGGCGATGCACAGATTAGTGTTCAAAGTATGACCAATACGGACACTTGTGATGTTGCAGCAACCGTTGCTCAGATTGAGCGCTGCGTTGAGGCAGGAGCTGACTTGATGCGTGTATCTACGCCAACGATGGATACCGTCAAAGCATTTGGCGAGATTCGTAAATTAGTCAGCGTACCCTTAATAGCTGACGTGCATTTTGATCATAAAATTGCACTGGCAGTCGCTGAAGCTGGTGCTGATTGTTTGCGCATTAATCCAGGTAACATAGGCAGTGATGCTAAAGTACGTGAAGTCGTCGCTTGTGCTAAGTACCATAATATTCCTATCCGTATTGGGGTCAATGCAGGATCGCTAGAAAAAGATATTCAACGCAAATATACAGAACCTACAGGCGCGGCGATGCTTGAGTCAGCGATGCGTCACATCGATATTTTAGAGCGCCTAAATTTTGATCAGTATAAAGTTTCGGTGAAAGCTAGTAACGTGTTTCTGACTTTGGATGCTTATCGACTAATATCAGCACAGATTGACAATCCATTACATCTAGGTGTGACGGAAGCGGGTGTCTATCGTACGGGTGCCGTCAAGTCCGCTATTGCACTCGGTGGTTTATTACTAGATGGAATCGGCGATACGATTCGCATCTCTTTAGCAGCAGAGCCAGAAGAAGAGATTAAGATTGGGTTTGATATTCTAAAATCGCTCAATATCCGCTCGAATGGCGTTAATTTCATCGCCTGTCCAAGTTGCTCGCGTCAAGAGTTCGATGTCATTAGAGTGATGACGGCACTAGAAGCACGCTTAGAAGATATCCGTGAGCCTATGAATCTGTCAGTGATCGGTTGTAAGGTAAATGGTCCAGGTGAAGCTAAAGAAGCCGATATTGGTATCGTTGGTGCTGCACGCAGATCTTTGGTCTATCGTATGG
>JBBSUA010000236.1:0-3968 GCA_038235315.1 Pseudomonadales bacterium
AGTATAGGTTTACAGTCGATAGGAAGGCTTTAGTTTAGCATAAAGCATAAAAAATCCACGCTAACATTCATTAGTATGGATTTTTATGGGGTGATATTGACGATAAAGAAGTCAATACTACTCTATAATTAATTGCTCTAAACTATCGCTTTTCTGCTCGGCTAAAGTAGTAATCATAGACAAGGCATGGGCTTGTTGGCTATAAGGGTTTTCAGTGAGTTGATCTTTGGGTGTCGAAGCCGTACCACCACGTAGCCAATTGTTATTGCCGTTATAGGCAGGATTATTTTCATTTTGCTGATGATGCAAATTATACCATGCCAAATCATGATGTAACGCAACCACATCACCCATGATTAATAGTGCAGGGGTAGGTAATTGGTTTTGCTCCTGCAACGCATTAATAGTCGCAAGTGTACCTGTTAATACTTGCTGATTGGGCATGCTGGCATTAGAGACGATAGCGATAGGCGTATCAGCATTTCGTCCCGCCTCAATCAGACCTTCAGTCAAGCGTGCCAGCGAATGCAGCCCCATATAAAACACGACCGTTTCATCAGTATTAAGAAAACTACTAAAGTTATTATTTGGTGCACCCGCTTTTAAGAATCCAGTGACAAAACGTACTGACTGCGAATGGTCGCGATGAGTTAGTGGAATACCCGCATAACTTGCCGCAGCATTGGCAGCGGTAATACCCGGCACGACTTGATAAGGAATATTATGCGCGCGCAAGCTTTCAATTTCTTCACCGCCACGTCCAAAGATAAATGGATCACCACCTTTTAGGCGCACCACCCGACGACCTTTTTTGGCCTCATTTACCAATAGCTCATTGATACCCAGTTGGGCAACCGCATGATTGCTACGTTTTTTACCGACGAAGACTTTATCAGCATCACGGCGGCATAAGTCTAAAACTTGCGGAGAAACCAATGCATCATAAAAGACAATATCAGCTTGCTGCATTAGGCGCAGCGCTTTAAAGGTTAATAATTCTGGATCACCAGGACCTGCGCCAACAATATAAACGTCACCAACTGGTTTAGGTTGGTCATTAGAAGTATTTGCCGCGATTTGATCTGATACACTAGAAATCTCTAATGTTTGACGCTCAGCTTGATCAGCGATTTGTGCTACTGTCTCATTCAAGTCTTTTTGTAACTGAGCGTTTGCCTCAGTCTCATTTCCAGCAAACATTAACTCGCTCACTTTACCTTCAAAAGCGCGCTCCCAAAACTGACGACGCCCAGTGAGGGTTGGAATTTTACTTTTAACTTCCGTGCGAAAATCACCAGCCAGTTTGGCTAATGTGCCATAGCCCTGCGGAATTAAAGTCTCTAATCTTGCGCGTAATAGTCGTGCCAGCACGGGCGCTTTGCCATTTGATGAGATACCAATGACGATAGGATTGCGATCGACGATAGCGGGGAAAATGAAATCACACAGTGGTGGTGTATCTACCACATTAACGGGAATATTTAGCTCAGTGGCATCGGCATGAACTTGATGATTCAGCGCTTCATCATCGGTTCCTGCAATGATAACGCGCGCACCTGTCATATAAGATTTATGATAATTTTCAAAGATTAAATGATGCTTGATACCTGCTTTGGTATTTTTACTATTAGTCAGCAGTGCTTGTAATTCAGCGCAAATATCGGGTGCAACCACAGTAATACTCGCGCCAGCTCGACTGAGCAGATCTGCTTTACGTAGTGCCACCTCGCCACCACCGACGATAAGTACTTTACGACCTTCTAACTTAAAAAATAGCGGAAAGGTATTCATAGTATCTACAATATATTCAAATTAATGTATGCGATCATTATGGGGCATCGCGCGTGACGGCTCATCTAGCGAATTGGCATTAGCATAGTCATTTTTGGGATATTAATAGTTATTTTTTATGATAAAAGGAATAGATGAAAAGCAAAGATAAGTGAACCCTCTTTCTATCTATACATGATTTAGCATAAAAAAGAGTCTATTACGTTGTTGGTAATAAACTCTTTTTATTTTAAAGCTAAAACTTTAGAACGCTCTAAACGATTTTTTTACTCTTTACGTTTTTTGCCTCTTTTGCGCTGTCATCAGTTTTCTTATCACTAGCTGCTTTAATTTTTGTGAGTATCTCTTTAATACCTGACGCTGACATGTAGGTTGGCACTGCATAAGTATCGCTGACTTCTTTAGCAGCCGCTTTAGCAATATCGTCAAAATCGCTGGTTTGTATTCCTTTAACGGTAGGATCAATATTGACTGAGGCTAGCAACTCTCTAACCTTCGCAATCAGGTGGTCTGCTATTTCGCCATCGCTGCTACCTGCTTTTTCTACGATACCTATCTTTTTCGCTAATGTTGCCAATCTTTTCTCACTGGCTTTACGGTTTAGATCAAGTACATAAGGCAAAACAATCGCATTAGCGCGACCATGTGGTATGCCGTAATGCGCGCCTAATTGATGCGCGATAGCATGAACGTAGCCAAGCCCTGCTTTATTAAAAGCGATCCCACCGTAATGCGCGGCAATACCCATCTCTTCACGGGCTTTTAGATTTTTGCCATCGTTGTAAGCAGTTGATAGATACTCCATTACGCCTTTGGTAGCAGACGCGGCGTAGTAATCAGTCTCAGCGCCAGCGTTGACACTCATCCATGCCTCTAATGCGTGAGTCAACACATCGATACCCGTATCAGCAGTGATGTGTGATGGCATACCTTGCATGATAATAGGGTCAATCGCAGCAGCTAGTGGTACCATTTTTGGATCAATTGCAATTGCCTTTTGATGAGTTTCATCGTCTGATACGACAGCGCCGATAGTTGCCTCTGATCCCGTACCAGCGGTCGTTGGAATGCAATATAGCGGCATACAAGGCTTGCGCGCTTTTAATATTCCGATAAGCTGTTTTGGCTTGCAGTTATTGCCTTGACTCATGGCGATCATTTTTGCCGCATCAATCACTGAGCCGCCACCTATAGCGAGTAAGGCATCACAGTTAGCATCTTTAGATTGACGCAAGCCTTCTTCAACGACCTTAAAAGTAGGGTCGGGGGTAATACCATCATAAATATGATAATCAATGTTATTAGCTTGTAGATAATCAGTGACTTTGGACGGTACACCGAGTTTATTCAGCACCGCATCAGTGACAATAAAGACATTGGTGCCGCCTTCATTAATGATCATGTCACATAGCTCGTTACAGGACTTTTCACCCACGAATAGTAGTGGTCTAGGTACTGGAATGACCATAGAAACGGCTTTGAGCACTTTAGCGCGAGTTTTGGCAACTGCTAAGTAGCGGACATGCTGCAAGGTGTCGTTATTCATTAATTTAGAGATACTGCTTTGTTTTTGGCTAGGCATTATGGCTTCCTTTTCAATAAGGCGGTTAATGGTAATAGCTAATGACTGTCTTAAGTTATTGTGCCATTAAACTATTCATAATGTCGTGATTAGTGCGCACTGATGTGTCTTCATTAAAAATTACTTAAGTTAAAATATTGAGAGTTTTTTAGTTATAGTGAAAATAAATAAGCCACAAAGTAATTTCGTAGATGATATATGACAAAACCTAAAGATAAAACTCTTGATAAAAAATAACTCTGGGGTTATTATTTAAGATAAGTTATCAAGAGTACGAAAGGGTGTTATGAAAAGTCGTGAATTGATAAAAATTATACAAGATGATGGGTGGTATTTGATAAGAGTAACTGGCAGTCATCATCACTTTAAACATGATGATAAGTTGGGACTTGTAACCATACCGCACCCAAAGAAAGATCTTCCTAAGGGAACTATCAAGAGCATATTAAAACAGGCTGAAATTTCGTAGCCTTTGCTAATCACTACTTTACGACTAAGCTTAACGGCATAATAATAGAGAGGTATTCATGTTATATCCAATTGCGATTGAACGTGGTGATAAGGATACTGCACACGGTATTATAGTACCTGACAT
>JBBSUA010000237.1:0-3959 GCA_038235315.1 Pseudomonadales bacterium
CGTCTTTCGGTGGCGCTGAACAGAATGCCAATACTTCTGGCAACTGACGTAACCAACCATTGATACAGGTTTTGAGGATGGCTTCACTACCTTTACCATGAACGATTTTTACCATCGTTTCATTGTTTTTCTTAGCTTGGCTGAGCAGTTGAGTCATAGCCACGCGAGCTTCTTCAATCGTACAGCCATGAATATCTACCGCATCATACCAACGCAACTTACCTTGCTTGAGTTGAGTAAATACTTTGTTCTGTAGAGTTGGCTGCTTATAAGACAATACCGCCTCAGCCGCGACAGGGTTGAGCAGCGCTTGCATATCAGACAAGCCTGCGCCTAGATCACTTGCTTCTGCACCTTGAGCAGCAGCACGTTTTGACAATGTCGTTGCATCTGGTTTACCTGACTTCATTGCATTGGCAGGTGAGCGTACGTTTTTGTCTTGTAACTGGTCAACACCGTGCATGGCTTGCATAAACAAGACCTTGTCATCGTCAACATGTTCGCTGTTCATTTGTTTCACAGTTTTATTGACTTGTTTTTGTGTGGGTAGTGAAACTGGTTCCGTAGGCTTGCCGTTGTCGCCGTCAGGAGAGTTAGTGTCACGACCTTTACTAAGTTGCCCTTTAAGCTCTTTGAGCTGATCTTGCATTTCTTTTGAGAATATAGAATTTGACATAAGCTTTAGGTTATCTGTTTGATGAATGGATTAATAATAAGCCAGTCTCGTACTGGCCTTGTTCTCAATACTTTACTCGTGTGCTGCGACGCTCGCAAGTAAGGATTGTAACGCTTGACCGGGATGATCGGTTTTCATAAACTGCTCACCGATTAAGAAATACTTAATATTGTGCTCAAGCATTAATTGAATATCATCAGCACTATTGATACCACTTTCAGTAACGATAAGTGGTTTTTGCAAGACGCTATCGGCATTCGCTGCAAAGGCATCGTCAATAGCTAAGGTCTGTAACAAGCTATTTTTTAATTGAAGGGTATTTTGCAAATCCACTTCAAAGGTATTCAAATCGCGATTATTGATTCCGTAGATATTGTGAATGGAGCGCGGTAATTGTAAGGCACGTTCAAGTTCATTCGCAGTATGCACTTCAATGAGTACATCCATACCCAACTCAATACTCAGAGTATGCAGCTCATGAACCGTTTCATCATCTAAGCAGGCCATAATGAGCAAAATACAGTCAGCACCCAATAGATAGGACTGATAAATCTGATAACTATCAATCATAAAATCTTTACGTAATATGGGCAATCTGCAAGCCTCGCGGGCTTGAATCAAATAGCTATCATCACCTTGAAAGTAATCGCGATCAGTCAATACTGACAAACAGTTAGCGCCTGCTTGCTCATACTGTTGAGCAAAAGTAGCGGGCGCAAAGTTATGGCTGATAATACCTTTAGACGGTGAGGCTTTTTTGATCTCAGCGATAATACCAATCTCTGCATGACGTAGCGCATTAGCAAAACCACGGCATGGGCGTTTATCAGCGGCTGCTTGTTCCTGCAAGCTTGCCAACGATTGCTCATTACGGGCAGCGGCAACTTCATCACGCTTGGTGGCGACAATACGTTGTAATACTGAAGGAATAGTGGATTCTGTTTTTAAACTATCGGTCATAATGACATCCGGCACTCTATAGGTGTTAATAAGTAGTTGTCTAGTAAATAGGTTTTGGTAAATAGCTAGCTGGTTTTTTGCGACTGATTGACAACGTACTACGCTTTCGCTGCTAGCTGTTGTGTATAAGCGGCTAACGACTCAAGTTTAGTCAATGCAGAGCCATTTTGAATCACGGTCTGCGCTTGGCTAACCCCGTTGGGATAGTTGCTGGCAAGCCCTGCAGTATAAATGGCAGCCCCTGCATTTAACGCAATCATATCACGAGCTTTCAGTACCGCACGGTCATGGGTATCATTACCTGATAAAGCGGCGCGTATGAGCTTTAGACTTTGCTCTGGAGAGTCTACATCAAGTCCGATTAGGGTCTGTGACTCAATACCGGCGTCTTCTGGCATTAACTCATAAACAGATATCTTGCCATCTTTTAGCTCAGCGACAGTCGTCGATGTCGCAAGACTGATTTCGTCTAAGCCATCTTTAGCCCCAACCACCATCACATGGCGCGCGCCAAGATTTTTCATCACTTTTGCGAGCGGTTCGCATAGTTGTGAGGTGAATACGCCGATGACTAGATTGGGTACACCAGCAGGGTTAGTTAACGGCCCTAAGATATTAAAGATCGTCCGTGCTTTAAGCTCACGGCGTATTGGATTGGCATAACGCATGGCGCTGTGATGATTGGGCGCAAATAAAAACCCAATACCTTGATTTTCTATACAGTCCAACGCTTGCAGTGGTGTGAGCGCTAGACTGATACCCGCTTGTTCGAGCAAGTCTGAGCTACCAGACTTAGTAGATACTCCGCGATTACCATGCTTAGCAACTTGTGCTCCAGCCGCCGCTGCAACCAGTGCTGAGGCAGTAGACACATTAAATAAATTAGCGCCATCGCCACCAGTGCCGACGATATCAACCAAATAATCACAAGCACTCGGTGCAATATTGGCCGCCAAATCTCGCATGGCTCTAGCAGAAGCGGTGATCTCATCGATAGATTCACCTTTCATCCGCAAACCCGTCAAGATAGCGCCCATCATAGCGTCACTACATTTGCCCTGCATAATGATTAGCATAACCTGATGCATCTCATCAAAGGTGAGATCAATATGTTGAAAAATTCTATCTAATGCAGACGTTAGTAGATTATGGATCTGCTCATCAGAGAGGGTAGCGATGTCTTCAGCGTTACGAGTAACTTGGCTATGCGTATCCTGTATATTAACTGCTGTCATAAAGGTCTCAATTATTATTACTTTTTATAGTCATTATAAGATGGATTAGAGTAACGGCTAGCCAACTTGTGGTAGCTTGTCTACTGTCAATACTGCTAGATTATGATTCTGTAAAAAATTATTTAAGAGATGATAGCCCGCTTCACTCAAGATAGATTCCGGATGAAATTGAACACCCTCAATAGCATAGTCTTTATGTCGTACGCCCATAATCTCCTCAACGCTACCATCGAGATTTTGTGTCCATGCGGTCACTTCCAAACAATCAGGTAGAGTGGATTTATCAATAACAAGAGAATGATAACGAGTCGCCTGCGAAGGGTTAGGCAAGTCAGCAAACACGCCTTGATTATTATGGTAAACCGCGGATAAACGCCCGTGCATGACTGCACCAGCTTTAATCACTTGTCCACCAAATACTTGTCCAATCGCTTGATGACCTAAGCAAATACCTAAAATAGGAATGACGCCTTTAAAGGTACTAATGACTTCTAGAGAAATACCGGCACGATCAGGATCACAGGGGCCAGGCCCGATGACAATGATATCAGGAGCAAGAGTTCTAATCTGTTCAATAGTGACTTGATCATTACGCCAGACGGTGATGTCCTGCTGCAATTCACCGAAGTACTGTACAATGTTGTACGTAAAACTGTCGTAATTATCGATCATCAAAATCATTAAGTTTTCAACCTATTTATGTGGCTCTATTTATATTTGCGACTTCTTATTTTGTTAGAAGTATCTTCTGTGAGGCAACATCTGGCTTGACTACCATGTCTGTTTGTCACTAGTATATGAGACAGGCTTTGCTATCTTACCATTATTTTTCGTGCTATCAAACGTAGAGGTTCGTTTAGGACTTCTTATTGGCAATTAATCTATTGGAAATTAATTCTTGGCTTTATGTAAACCGCCAGACAGTATTGCTGTGTTGCGATGCACTATTATTGTTCTTTTCTCCATTTTTTGCACTATATTAATGCAGAAATTAGAGGATGCCCTATCAATATTGTGCATCATTTGACTGACTTTATTTTAAGTTTGACTCTTCCGATAATGTATAGCCCTTATTTATCAAAGTTTTA
>JBBSUA010000238.1:0-3939 GCA_038235315.1 Pseudomonadales bacterium
ATATTAAAGTTGAGGCTATAAGATTATCCAACCTAAGACCGTTTTATCAGTCCAATAATCAACCCACCCCTTATTATTGGGATACGTCTTTTAATGATATTGAACACAATACCACATCTGTAAATATCAGTTTTTTAGAAGCCAATACGGAGACTTATGAAGGGCTAACGACCAGTTTTGAAGAAACTATTGATCACTATGATGAACCGTATATCAATTATGAGGGACTGCCAGACTCTCTGGTTAAACAATCCATACCACTACAGACTATCGATTTGTCATTACAGCAAAGCCATATGTCTCAGCGCGATCTAGTACTCAGCTCAAATACTCGAGTCTTATCATTAGCAGGCTATCAGGCATTATTTGCAGCACTTAGTCGTGATGCCAAGTCTTTATCTAAATTAAAACATACAACCTGCGCCCGTATTCTACTGCTATCAATGCTCACAGCATTACCCATTAACTCACTCATTACACCGGGCTATATCGGTCATCCACATATTTTTAGTATAGGTACTAGACGGGCTTATATTAAACATAATTTAGGCATTACCAAAAGATCTGAGAAGTTTAATAGTGCTCAGTATGAAAACGAGTTCGATGAGGTAAAAATCCCTATACCTTTATGGCTCATTGAAAATTTAATATCTATTGATATTCCAAAAAAAGAGCACTTTAATACTTGCCTTGCTACGCTGCGTGCCAGTTTTGGGCTACCCTATCTATCACTAAATCGCGTAGAGACTGCATTATACGTAGTGCTTTCTCGCTATACACCTAACAGTCATGCCCATATTGCAGATATTATTTGCCGAACACCAGCGCCTCAGGCTCCTGCTATATACTACAGTAGTCACAGTAGCGAAGCGCTTATTACGCATTATAAATCTGCACTCCGTGTATTAGATAAAGCGGGCAGCTTTGATACCTCCTATATCGTTCCTTGGCACAAATATACTGTAGGTTCAGGTTTTGCCCTTACTCCTGATTTTGTTCGTGAAATAATTGCTAAGCTGAGAGGCTGGGTTAATGACAGCCAAGATGCTAAGGTACATTTTAATAAAACCAGTATCTTTGTGTGGTTTGTATTTTGCTTATTAACTGGCGTACGCCCCAATAATGGCCTTGCTAAAACAAGTGACATTGATTTTGAATTGGGATGGCTTATTATCAACGATAAACCCAGTAAAAAAGTCAAAAACCATCGCCTAGTACCACTATGTCGCACCCTTTTACACTATCTAGCGAACTATAGAAACTACCTTATTAACTACCAGTCAAACAATCTCTTAGAGCATGAGATCAGTATAAGTATCGATGAGATTCAACAAGGTAATGACGTCGCGTTACTAAGACTCTTATCAGATAGCTTCAATGCTTTAAAAATCGTTAAGCGCGGTGATGCTTATCGTATGACTAAGAATATCATCGATGCCAACCCCTATTGGACCCGTCACTTTGTGCGAACCCAACTTGAAAAGTTAGGCGTTGATTTGGTACTTATAAACGCTATCATTGGGCACGAAAAGGCTCGCCAAGAAGGATTGGGGCGTTTTTCCTCACTAAGTAAGGCTAAAATCAAGAGCATTGGCGGCGCATTTGAACACATCGCTAGAATTTTAGAGCTAGATGATGTAGATAACAATGGATTCCCACGCTACACCGAGGTAAGCCATGCTCATTGAACATGTGAATCTACCTAGAGTAATTGATGGTTTGGCTAAGTTTGATGGCAGAAGAAAAAAATATGTACCTTACTCCTCAGTAATTAAAGACAGCAGCGATGCTAAACAGTTTGAGGTTTTACTGCTTGCTGAGCTGCAAACTATGTGGGAGCAACTGCAAAAAAAATATCTCGGCAATAGCAATTTTCTAAAGTCTACTGCCATCTACTACAAACAAGCCTTTATCGTAAATGAACGTATATTTACGCCTACATTGAACCCTGTGAACTGTTTTGGTAAACAGTGGCTATCTTGGGCTCAAACCCTATGTCAGTTCAGGTATGATCTTTATCAGGAATTAAGACCCTTATCTGAGATAGGATTTAGCAAATTTCAAACCTATATTAATGATAAGTCGGCACAAGAATACAAAACAAAAAAAGCTCTAAAACTGGCATGGCAAACAATTACTGGTTTTATTGATTATCAAAATCAGCATTTTATGCTCGCTGAGCATCACTATCCTAAACTTATTGCTCCGCAGCAGAAAAAATCTAACACGCTGATCATTAATGCTGACTGGGTTACACGCGGTAAAGAGTTAACCAAAATTATTCGCGCGGTACATGAGCACTGGTGTCAAACTTCCGATTATAGCCATGATGAGATGTTAGGTTGGTTGTTGTTCTCTGGCATTGTATATGGTGGTATTAATGAGAAGCAGATGCTTCAAGGGTGGCTTGCGGCACTACTTAATAAAGAGTACCAACCCTTTATTAATCAAAGGATATTCATATCACCACGCTTTGAGCAAAAGCGCTATGGCAACGAGCGTTCAGACAGCAGTGACAAGCTTTTTAATACTAAGCAAATTATCCTAGATATGGTGAGTCAATGCTGGCTGATACGCTATCATCATCAAATCGATAACAATGATGTTAAGCATACGCTTAAGCACTTGTCCCAAGAAAAAATAGAGCATTATCTTATTAGTGCATTATCTATAGTGACGGAACCACTACACTTAAACCTGCCTACTCTTTCTAGATTTTTATACTATGCCAGCTACTACTGGGAGATGCTTGATGGAGTTGATGTCGATCAAGCTTCGGTTGCGGTTCTGCGCGGAAATCAAAATACAGCAGGACTATCCACCCAAGACTTTAATCAACTCTTAAACCAAAAGTATAAAAATAAAGTAATAGATTATGATCTAGAGAATATTTTGCAGCTTTCCATCAGCGCGACGTCTACTTCAGAGACAGCAACGATCAGCAGTACTTATAAAAAAGCAGAAGTCAGAAAATCAGATTTAATAGCCCAGCTCACGCGAGACTTTAAACTGACCCAAGAGCTTAAAGGGAAAAAGCTAAACCGTATACCGCCCACCCTTATTGAAAGAGTAATCAAGCGCAGTTATCAATATACTGACTTAAGTGAAGCTATTTTACTCAACTGGGTATTAGATTTATTTAATCAAGAAAAGCCATCTAGTGATGTAAGTATTTTAAAGTATGTTAAAACAATAGGCTATGAGTGGCTATATTTCACGATGGCTCAACCGATTAATATTTGGTCAGAGGAGGATTTTGAAACCCTTTATGAGGATATTTTAGAGTACAAAACTATCATCCGTGGCAATACCGATATTGTGTACCCTGCTAATTTACTTCAGCGCATGCACAACTTTGCTAGGAACAAATATGATCTACCATCAGTTACTATTCAACACTCAAAAAATGGTCGACGGGTTCGTGCTGAGCTAATATCTCCACAAGCATATCAAGCAATCATCATGCAAATACTAGGGTCCGTAGATATTTTAGAACGCGAGATGTTCGCACTGATGTTTATAATGGCTTATCGCACCGGCATGCGCAAAAAAGAGCTGTTAGGATTAAAATATAATGATATAGAAGGTCTGAATGAATCAGCGCCGTCAGTAATAGTTAAACCCAATAGCTATCGCTCAACCAAGACCCAAAGCAGTATTCGCCGCATTGCTATTTTTGCGCTACTAAAGCCAGACGAGCTGAGTTTTTTCATTACTTATATCCAAAGTAATATTGGCGCTAATCCTAATAAGTTTATTTTTACATTATCATCAGATCGTCAGCCAATTCAAGATCATATCCCGTTGCAATTGCTTAAACGTATTCTGAAAGATGTTTCGATAGATAAGCATGTGGCAAGCCACACGTTTCACGCTTTTCGGCACACAGCGGTGAGTAACTTATCATTGGTGCTTTTAGGGCATATAGACTTAATAGAG
>JBBSUA010000239.1:0-3938 GCA_038235315.1 Pseudomonadales bacterium
GAAACCAGCCATTTTTAGATAACTTTTCCTTCAAAATAACTAAATTTTCTGTTGAAATACTTACATTTTCGGTTTTATATATTTCCTTGGTTTTGCTTAGAAAGAAATCTTTATTTGTTAGTAGTTCACGAAATATATTATCAAATAATAAAGATCTGTCTGAAGGAGCATCTTCTACTACACACATTGCGGTAATAAAATGCTCATACTTTGTTGGCAAGAAATGAGCTAAGTCAAAACCATTCCCTAGTATCAATATTCTTTTTCTTTCATTCATTATTTTTTCTCTGGTTTTAGCACGTATGTTGAGTAGAAGTTTCGGAACTAAACGTACTGATGTACGATAAATTCCACACTATTATCTGTAGAATATCATACAATATTAAAAACGTAAGTATTCGAGTCATAATATGAAAAATTCTCGTGAAATACTAGTTGAGTGGTGGTATGACAAAATAGACCTAGAATCGATTAGCGATTGGGCTGATACATTCGTTAAAAAAAATGATAATATTCCTGAAGAAGTATTTGAACTTTTTTATGCTCCAAAATATCATTTTGAAGATATCCTTTTTAGACTATCTGTAGTAGAAGATCCAGACTTTTCACCTCAATCATTAAGTGCAGAAATTTTAGCTGCTAAATATTTAATTAGCATAGCTAATAAATATATAAATGATGAAATTACTCCTATGGATATCTGTAGAGTAGTTAACAATATTGATTGCGGTTTTATGAGTGCTCCAAGAGAGTTGCCCGATAATATTGCATACTACCCTTGCTGGCTTGGCAACTTATACCATAGTTGTGATTGGTGTGATGATACGTGGACAAGTAACAGCGCTCCTCACTTAAAGCAGGATTTAGAAAATCAGATACCTCATATCATTGAGTGGATTGAAAGTCATAACCAGCCAACGTAAACTAGACCACTAGCCCCGATTGCAGCGGTTATCCTGCTCAATTGAACGAGTTGCGGGGACTAGGTTTTGGCTTGGCTATGCGGAGCAAGAGACAGGACAAACCGTAGCCCTCGCCTCGTATTAGTGAGTAGATATGAGCGAAAAGCGGGAATGGCTCAATTGTTTACTTATTAGAGGTTGTTAGCTTTATATCAGTACTGATATAATTGACTGACAATGATAAGGGCATGTATGAAGGATATTGAGTTTTTAGGTACATCATTAGAGGACGTTCGCTCATTCCCTGATGACATCAAACAAGACACAGGCTATCAACTACACAAAGTACAAATAGGTGATATGCCTGATAGCTACAAACCTATGAGCAACATAGGAAGCAGTGTCGTAGAAATTCGCCTAAAAGACAGCAATGGTATCTATCGAGTCATTTATACTGCCAAATTTGCTGATACTGTTTACGTACTACATGCTTTTACCAAAAAAACTCAAAAGACACCTCAATCTGATATCGATCTTGCAAAATCAAGACTCAAATCACTTATACAGGACTTAAAAGATGACTAAATACACCTCTGCGTTTGACGCCCTATGTGATACACCTACTCAAAGCGCAAATCTAAAATTACGTGCTGAGCTCATGCATCATATTACAGACATCATTAACGAAACGTCAGGCACTCAAAACGAGATTGCCAAACTCTGCGGTATTACTCAACCTCGTCTTAATGACTTATTACAAGGCAAAATCAGCAAGTTTAGCTTAGATGCATTAGTGAACATCAATGCCAACTTAGGCATTGAAATTAGCCTCGACTTTGCTTAATAGGGTTTTAAGTGTTTTAACACCGTAAGCCTATAAGTTAGGCGGAGCTTGCGACCTCCAATAAAAGCATACATTATTTCTATAAAACAAAAGCCAACCTAAATAAACTCCCGCTCAACATTCATCACTCGCGCATCTACAGTACGTTCTATTTTCTCTTCAATTTGGCTCCATTGTGATTCGACCTCACGTTTAGACAGCCCGATTATCACAAACGTCCACTCGCTGGCATCATGCCGATCACGCTCACCGCTTTCACATACCGCGACGCTTGGCGTATTGCCAAAGCGCGCGTGCAAGCCGCCCATGCGTTGACGTTTTTCTTTTAACGAGCCACAGCCGGGCAATGAAAATGTCAGCGTCAAAATAGCGATATGCATTTTATGCTCCTTATCAAAAATTTTATACTTTATAGTAGCATCTAAGATAATGTCCGATAATGTCTGCGCATCAGCATCCAGACCCTTTATAATAGCGTATCAATAGCCAATCAACCTGCGTATCTAACCCATGACTTCTAACAGCTACGTACAGCAACAGCGCATTACTCGATTATGCGTGCGCTGCGGATTACTCCTGATGCAATATGGGGCTGAGTCTGCCGTGGTGGTGGACTTAACGAAGCGCTTAGGGCTTGCCTTAGGGATGAACAGTGTAGAATGTTCGCTGAATTTTAATGCCATTACCTTGACGACTATCTGCGATGAGCGCTGTATCACCACTACTAGAGACACGATTAATCAGAGCATCAATGTCAATTTATTGGTACAAATTCAGCAAATCGTCAATAAAACCGAAGCCACTGTTGATGAAGCGCCCATAAGTAGTGATACGCTGACTGACTTCACCACCTCTGCATTTGATGAGCTAGATAAGACCGTATATCCACCGTGGCTAGTGGGCGTGTTTGTTGGCGCGTCTTGTGCCGCGTTCGCGCATCTCAATGGTGGCAGTTGGTCGATTACCGCCGTGACTTTTGTCGCGGGTATGGTGGCGATGCTCACCCGTATTTATCTGTCCAAACATCACTTTAATCCGTTTATCACCGTCATCGTGACGGCGTTTATCGCCTCGTTGATTGGGGCAACGACCTATTATTTTGATATCGGTAATAATGCGGATATTGCGGTGGCCTCTAGCGTACTGCTATTGATACCCAGCTTTCCTTTGATCAACTCTTTGTCAGATATCTTAAAAGGCTATGTCAATATTGGCATTGGACGTGCGATGTTTACCTATATGCTGACCCTGTCAGCGTGCGTTGGCATCGTGATGGCGCTGGTGTTACTTCGCATACAGCACTGGGGATTTTGAGATGTGGTTCATTGAAGCCGTGGCGCTGTCTTGCATTATTACCCTTGGCTGGACGTTTATGTTTACCGTCCCCAAACGCTATATCATGCCTTGCCTGCTCATGACCGCTTTTGGATTCGGACTAAAAACAGCCCTTGTCCAGCAGCAGGTTCATATTGTTATTGCTAGCTTTTTTGGGGCGATGCTTGCCAGCTTTTTGGGCGTATATTTTTCTAAGAAGTACACCTTACCACCCAAAGCGCTAATCTCGCCAAGCGTCATCTGTATGATGCCCGGTATTGCCGCTTATAAGGCGATGGTCAGTATGGTGCAGATTGGTTATTTTGGCTTTTCAGACGAGCTATTTAGTCAAATGATGGTATATTTATTTGAAGCCTTATTTGTGACTTCAGCATTAGTGCTGGGCTTGTCTATTCCCGGACTATTATTTTATAGACGTCGAGCCATTGTTTAAATGGATTTAGATAAGTCTAATTGCGTTTAGATGATAGGCTATTTTTGCCTAAATGCTTCTGTAGAATGATGCTATAGTCAATCCGATATGAAAAAAGATACCGTGCTGCTGGGATATATTTTGCGCAGCCTCTGTCAGCGTAGACACAGCAAGCAAGAAAAATTTATACCAGTGACACGCTTTTCAAATCGGTAGCTCTTTTATTGTAGGCTTACTATAACTAGCACAGCCTCATTATTAAAAGCTTGTAAGATTTATTATCATACCCATTACAATAGAGTTCAAAATAATAGAATTAAAAAACAATAGACTTCAAAATTGTACCAACACGCCTTAACTAAAGAGACATAACAATGACCAAACATTATGATTATATCGCCATTGGCGGCGGTAGCGGTGGTATTGCCTCGATTAACCGAGCGGC
>JBBSUA010000240.1:0-3928 GCA_038235315.1 Pseudomonadales bacterium
AATCAGTGCTGGAAGCGTTGGATAAAAGACATAAGGTGCAAATTTAGCTACATCATCTTTTGGCTCTGAAGCATTGAATTTATCTTTGTCTTTAAGACCAATGACCACTTCGTTGACCAGTGGCATACCTAGTCTTGATACCTGAGTCCATGCACCGCCTTTTTTAGCAGTCGTACTGATACCAGAAGCAGGAGATGGGTTCACTAATGTAGCTTGACGCACACTAGCAGTCGTCCAACCACCAATCACAGGATCAGAGCCGTTTCCACCAACTAGACAAGCTTTAGGTACTTCCATCGCAATAGAAGTCACGTTTTTGTCTGCTAGTATATTAGTACCGCCATCACGTGAGCCTAAAGGATTTAAGTTAATCAAATCAAATACTCTACCCAAATCAATAGCAAAGCTCTCAGCACGTTGACCGACAAACACTTTACCAGTTCCACAGCTGCCCATGTTCAAAGTTTTAATAAAGCCTTTGGCATAGGTTGGGTAATCTGCAAAAGACTTCGTACCGATATAATCAAATGGTTTTTGGAAATTGCCTAAGTCAGTACGCGAACCACTGCGGCGATCGCCTTTAACCATAGTTACCGCATAGCTTTCACTGGTTTGTACATTAGCTGAATTTGAAGCCTCACCAGCATTGACCAAAGGAATAGCCACATTAGGTGTCGCTGGATTGCCATCTGAATCAATTTCTATACTGTTTAGATCTTGTTTGAAGTCAAATTGGAAAGTAATATCTTCAACAGCATCGCCATTGTTATCGATATGAATCTCATACAATGCATCATCGTCTAGCGCGAAGTAGTTTGGCCCGCCGTAGGCATCTTGCAATGGCAAATAGTTGGCAACAATCGTCACGTAGTCTTGTCGACCAGCTTCATAACTGTTGAACATGTAAAAGTCAGTGGCATCGACTTTAGGGGTTTTAGTGATTGAGGGCGCTTCACGGTGACTAGATGCTACGGCACTTGCGCTTGCGCATAAGACCATTGCCGCTAATAGGGCGTTTACAGTGTATTTCATACGGATCCTTGTAAAGAGACTTGAGTGAAGATGATTTCCAGAATCTACGTTACGTATGTGTAACGCATCACTTAAACTAGATTGCTGCCTTGTTAAGTTAAATTAAACTATACACACAATTGAGACTTTTTGTTAGGTATTTCATCAGATTTATCAAGTACTTCATCGGGTATTACAGAGAGTTAGCTTGGATAAAAGAAATTAAAAGTATTATTGGAGATATTTTACGAGTGTCGTTATCGTTTTTTTATATCAATCAGACTGAATATCACCATTTCTGTTTCGATTAGCCTTAGCAAAAAAAACTATGCCAATACCGCAAGCTATCGCCCATGCCAATAACATCGAGACTAAGGTATGACTAAAAAAATGATCCCCAAACAGCATTTTATAGAGTCCCATTGTCCAACCTAAAGCAGTCACGATTATAAATATTTTGAATCGATGATCTTTTAGAGTAGGCAAATATAACAGTCCATATAAGGCGAATCCTGCGCTTGCATGCGCCGCTGGAAAGCATTTTGCATCAGTTTTGGTGAGAATGTCCTGCCAAATACTCACATAGGGTAAATTCCCATTAAATAAATATAAATGATTGGGACAACTCACATGGGTGATACCTTTGAGGGCTGCAATAACCGTAGGCACTACGATGATGACTAGCAATAAATAGCCAATCTCACGACTGGATAAGGCAGATATTGGCTTAAAGAAGAATGGTTTAGCGTTAGCAGTATTAGGGTGTCGATTCTGCCAGTATCTCCATATCGACATAATCAGTAAATACACACTAAATAATATCAATAATAATTTAGGCGCATCATAAAAGATAAATCGATAAGGCTGAGCGTCTTTTTCAATAAGCCAATTTCCATTGGCATAAAGGAGTTGACTGATGTTGATATCTAATTGGCTGTGTTCCAATAGCAGTGTTGACACAATAGTTAAGGCTATTAATAGTAACAACTGGCCAGTATTCGTTTTGATTGCTCTAATCATCGTTGAACCTTAAAAACAATTAAATCTATCAAAATGGCAACATTATTTAAAATAACAGAGTCGATAGTGCCATGAGCCATAAGATAAACAGTAGCAATAACGCCAGAAACTGCGCAGCAGAACCGACATCTTTGGCTATTTTGGCGAGTGGGTGTTGATCTGTTGACGTATGATCAACACTGGCTTCAATCCCTGTGTTAAACAGCTCAACAATAAGGGATAAAAAAGAGACAAGTATTAGCATCATCTTTATGCCGATACTAAAAGGTATGAATACAATCATAATAAGCAATACAATATTGAGCCAAACAACCTGTCTAAAGGCGGCCTCATACTTGTAAGCCGCCTTAAAACCATCTAAAGAGTAGCCAGCGGCTTTTATGATACGAGACAACCCTTTTTTACCTTTAGCATGATTAGCGTAGCTATCGGCTGCAAGCAATTGCTCAGGGCTAATTTGGTTTAGAGAGGTAGCATTGTTTTGTTCGTTGTTAAGCTTAATAGAAGTATCTTTGTTCATATTGGATTCTTAGTAATCAGTGATAGTAGGGTAGGCTATAAGTTTTGGACAGCATAAAATATAGATATCACTATCATACCTTCATTTGATTAGTATAAAACAGTAGACGTTAAGAAAGCGTTAAGACCTTATTAACTCGTTGTTATATGAAACCTAAGGGTAGTAAAACTTTTGATGGTCTTGTCAGCTACCTTATTGGTATGACTCTATAATACGGAATGGGACATAGGAGAAACTTAGCGCAGACTAAGGGTTTAATTAGCGGCCAAACATCTTTAATTCACAAGATTAATAAATTGAAGGTAATTCTAAAAACTATGGCGTGTCCTCATTTATAATGAATACTAAAGGTACTGCCACCAGTCTTATTTGCTTGATGCGTCAACTCCCAATTCATATGAGTCATAATACGTTGCACGATACTGAGCCCCAGCCCTGTGCCTTCTACTTTGTGGCTAGCATGCTCATTTGCCGCCGAATGATATTTAGGCTCACCATCAATCTGCTTATCTTGATCATGCAAACGCTCAAATCGTTCATACAGCAGTGGCATCATAATCTCAGGAATGCCAAGACCCGTATCTGTTACTGTGATTCTCTTACTATCGATAGTGACGACAACTTCGCCTTCATCAGTATATTGAAAGGCATTTTTTATCAAATTTCCCAACGCCATTTTTAGTAGTTCAGGTCTTACATTTGCCGCATAGTCTTGTTCAGCGACTACGGTGCACGTCACTGGTTTGTATTTAAGCAGGTATTTTAGACGTGCAACCTCGCTATTGGCGATGTCGTTGATAGAGGTTTGCGGTGTATCCAATTGTTCAGGATTGCGAGATAAAAGTAATAAGGCGCTGATAATCTCTGAGGTTTCTTTAGCGGTATTACTAATACGATTGGTAAATTCCATCAGGTAATTATTATCTACTAATTGCGATGCGAGTACCTCTGATGCGCCCAAGATAATGGTTAATGGTGTCCGTAGCTCGTGACTGACATCCCCCGTAAATAGCTGCTCGCGTTCTAAGTACTTAGCCAGCTTTTTATTTTGTGCATCAATTGCTCGTGCCAGTACCCCAACTTCTGAAGGTAGATGAGTCAATTCGGTTAAGTTTTTATGATCTGTCTCTACCGCTAGCTTCAGATCTAACAATGGCTTAGTGATTTGTTTGGAGGATATATTAGAAAATATCACTGCAATCAGTAAACTCAAACCGATGGCAACCAGTAGCGCATTAAAAAATAGATCTCCAAAGTTTTCAAATATTGTCAATACTGGATAATTCTCCATGACTATTGTATTGTCTTCTAAATAAGTCAAAATATAACTTTGCCCGTTTTGCTGATAGCGAAAAAAATGAAGTTTGGTTTCGATAT
>JBBSUA010000241.1:0-3920 GCA_038235315.1 Pseudomonadales bacterium
TAAGCCACAAGTTATGAGAGCCGTAGTCAGCGAATTTGCGGATGCCTTAGATGAACAACTGGTCATCTCAGTGGCGGCAGGATTATCTACCGAGCTATTATCCGATATGTTGGGTGGCTACCGCAACATTGTGCGCGCGATGCCAAATACGCCATCAAAGATACAGATGGGTGCCACCGGTCTTTATGCAACTGATAACATCACTGACCAACAAAAACAACTGGCTACTGCTGCGATGGAAGCTTCAGGATTGGTCATGTGGGTTGATTTAGAGGAACAGATGCATGCCGTGACAGCGGTAGCAGGTTCAGCGCCTGCCTATATCTTTTATTTTATCGAATCAATGGTTGATGGTGCGGTCGCTTTAGGTCTAGATAAAGAACAAGCATCAGCGCTTGCGATGCAAACCGTGTTGGGCGCAGCGACAATGGCTATCGGTAGTGAGGACAGTCCTGCTGAGCTACGCCGTAAAGTCATGTCACCGAAAGGCGCAACTCAAGCTGCTATTGAATCGATGCAAGGTAACGAAGTAGCTCGTCAAATAAGCGAAGCCATGCAGGCATGCTATGACCGTAGTAAAGCGCTTGGCGAAGAGATGAAGTGAGATCGTCAGTCACTATATCCATAGTCACGATAATGATAAGTGCCATCGCAAACAGATAATACAGTTAGCAACTTTAGTATTAACCAGCTATATTTTGCTAATCTAACTCTTAATAATACAGGCAAATTGAGTAACGCTTCATGAACGATATTTTATTACAAGTTTTTGATTTAGTCACCACCTTTGCAATGTTACTGGTGTTTATACGTTTTATGCTCCAGTTTGCGGGAATGGATGCTAGTGAGCCGATGATCAGCCCCGCTTATAAAGCAACCCACATTGTTGATGTCTTTGGACGTATTTTTCCAACGGTTGGTAATGGACGTATCAGCATTGCTGCTATTGTCCTCATGTTTCTGATTCGTCTGATTGATATCTCTGGTAAGGCCGCGCTTGCCCATAAAGGTATTGCGCCGATTCCCTTATTCTTTCAAGGCTCACTCAGTCTGATTTTAGACTTTTTGCGCATGTGTCGCTATTTGGTCATTGGCTCTATTATTGTTAGCTGGATTGTGGTGTTTACTCAGTCTCAACATCCGATCATCGGTATCATTATGCGTTTAGCGGAGCCGATTTTGGCACCGTTTCGCCGTATTATGCCGAATTTAGGTATGCTGGATCTATCACCGATAGCTGCATTTTTTGCCTTTTATTTAATTGAGATTATGGTTGGTGCTGTCGCAAACAGTTTGATGCCAATGCTAGGTTAGATGCCAATACTAGGTTAAACTGAGTCAAGTTAAATGTATTCAGGTTTTATCATAAAAAAGATGCTCTATATCAATAGGGCGTCTTTTTTATGATATTTCACTTCTAAATTTATCACTTTGCGCTGATAAAGCGGTTTGGTATCAATTGTGCTTGTGCATCATCAGGATGTGGCACGTCAGCGTCGCTAAGCGTTTGAGTGATCCAGTTATCTGCTGCAATCACCGCTGCAACCAATGCATCTCCCATTGCTAAGCGCCCAGCGATGTAGCTGGCTAGTGAGCAGCCAGAGCCGTGAAATTCACCTTGCAAGCGTGGTAGGATGCTTTTATGAACCATTTCACCCTGTACATATAGATATTGCTCAATATCACCAGTATCAAAATCATGTGAAGTTTTGACCAGTACCGCATAGCATCCTTGGGCACACAGTTTTTGCGCGCCAACATGTAGGTCTTGCTCACCACTTAATGCTCGTAGCTCATGCGTATTAGGAGTAATTAAGGTCGCATAGGGCAACAGTTGTTTAAATGCAGCGACCAACGTGGCTTCATCGCCTAAGCTACCGCCACTATTAGCCACCAGTACAGGATCGAGTACAAATGGCGTACCATCAGCAATAATTTGCTTGGAGAACAGACTGGTCAGCATGGCGATATTATCGGTGGTACCCAACATACCAGATTTGATGACTTTAACGGGCAGATCATCGAGTACGGTCGTCGCTTGCGCCTCTACTAAGCTTGCCGCACAAGCTTCAAAGCCAAAAACTTGCTGTGAGCTTTGTACGGTAATCGCGGTACAAGCGATAGCAGCATGAGCGCCTGCCTGTCCGACTGCTTCGATGTCAGCTTGTAGCCCTGCACCGCCTGAAGGATCCAAGCCTGAAAAACATAAGACGACTGGACGCATAGCTTCTCCTTTATATATTAGTAAGACGTTCTAACACCATTATTTGTATTGAGTTAGCGTTAGATACTGTTAGCGTTAGACACTATAGCATCCCCGATTAAAAAATCTATAGCAGCGTATTATTGTTGGCTTCCCTTTTTATTGATGATGGCAAATGCTTCCTCTAATAACGTACAAATCCGTAATTAGTAGTGCATTAACGAGTCAACTAAGCGCTTTAATCATTTAATTATGCAAAAGGATGCTAAAAACCGTACGCAAGGCTTGCAATTGTTTTGGGCTTTGTTATAATACTCGCCCACGACTAGGACGTATCATTAGCATCGATACTGTTTTCTATCTCATAGAAGTCTTAAATCGTTTGGTGAAATGGGTGAGTGGCTGAAACCAGTTCCCTGCTAAGGAACCATACGTTTGCGCGTATCGAGGGTTCGAATCCCTCTTTCACCTCCATTATATTCGGCTATTATTAGATTTATAATGCAGTAGCGATATGTTAATTATAAGTGACTGAAATAGAAATTTTCTATTTTAATAATCATAATTATTGACATCAGCTGTATTATCTATATAATGACCAACCTAATTTACTACAAAAGTTAATCACTGCGTAGTAGATGATGTGCAATACGCGCCCGTAGCTCAGTTGGATAGAGCACTTGGCTACGAACTAAGGGGTCGGGAGTTCGAATCTCTCCGGGCGCACCACTTGCATTATTACTGTTTTGAAAATACTAAGCTTTAAAAGCAACACCTAAATAAATCGCCTGTCTTATGACATTTTGGCGGTTTTTTTATGTCTGTAGTTTTGTTTTCGCGCTCATCACTTATAACCCTATTGCTTCGCTAAATCTAAGCTAATAATTCCCATCGCTACTATGACCATCACTGTACCGATTACATCACTCATGCTAAGGTTGAGATCGAATAACCAAACGGATAATATGGTCGCAAAAATTGGATTGAGCAAATGGAACGCTGATGCGTAGCCTGAGCCAAACCATCGAATTAATTGAAACCACATTAACATAGCCACACCCGATACTAGCACTACCTGATAGAGTAACGAGTACAAGAATATAGGCGCTAAAAACGCCTGACCCCATGCTGTCAATGACACAAAAGGCAATAGCATTATACCTGCACTGAAGTTTTGTAGCCCAGTAAGTACCAGTGTATTATGACGATAGGCGACCAATTGGTAGTATAAAGTGCCCGATGCCAATGCTAAAACGGATAATAGAACCCACATGACACCGACTATTAAACCATCGTCTTCGTTCGGGTTTTGCAATTGGGTTAATAAAGAAGCTACGCCACCCATTCTAGCTATTAATACGACTACCACTCCTGAAAAACCTAATATCAGCGCCAACCATAAATACTTTGACCACTTTTTACTCATATATGACTGTGCAAAAGCAGTTATAAATGGTGTAGTTGAGACCAATAAGACTACCAGCTCTGGTGATAAGTATTGCAAGCCTGAATAAGACAGTCCTAAATATAGTGCATAGTTTAATAATCCTAGAACGATGGCATCACGCCACATCAGTTTGCTATAAGTAACTTCTTTATCTGCCGTATTCTCAATCTTTAGGTTACTCGAAAGTTGGCGCTGAACGTATAACCCATACAATCCTAACAATAGACAACCTGCTAATAAAAATCGCAAACTTAAAAAGCTTAACGGTGA
>JBBSUA010000242.1:0-3913 GCA_038235315.1 Pseudomonadales bacterium
CGGTATCGACCGAAGTCTTAGGGACGACATTCACCTTGACCTTACCTATTGACAATGACTTAACAGAAAAGAATCTGAGCGCGTAAGCCACTATCCTGTTACGTTATCAATGTTAAATAATATTCAATAGTGAGATTACTATTATTATTCATCATAAGGATATCACCATGACTGAACTTGAAGATGCGACAACTGCGCTTGCGCCAAGTGCTACGCCAAAACCCAAACTGGCATTTATCGACGATGAGGAACGCATTTTACGTTCTATGAAATTATTGTTCCGTAAGAGCCATGATGTTTTTATCACCACTGATCCCAATGAATATATTGACTACATCAAGAACAATCATGTACATGTAGCAGTGAGTGATCAGCGGATGCCTGAGCGGGTCGGTGTGGATATTCTGAGGGAAGTTAAAGAGGTTTCTCCGTCTACCATGCGCATCTTATTGACCGGTTATGCTGATCTAAACGCTATTCTTGGCTCAATAAATGAGGGAGAAATCTATCGTTATTTGACTAAGCCTTGTAAGTCTGAAGAATTACAGAGCGTCGTCGGCCGTGCTACTGAGATTGCCTTAACCTACGATCCTGATGAAGATAGCGATCAGGCCTATAATGGCGGTGATAAACAAATTTTGTTAATTATCGATGAAACCGCCGATCTTATCGAAAAAATGCGTGCGCAGTTTGGCAATAGATACAAGGTGTTATATGCGTCTACCTTAGAAGAGGCTTATGATTATCTGGCAAACTATGACGTTGGTGTTTGTATTACCGATATCAATATTAGTGGTGAAAATATTGCGCCTATTATTTTTACGCTCAAGCAAGATGCCCCACATTTGGTCGTATTGGTGCAGACTGAGTTTCAAGATGCTGGTCTCCTGATAGACTTGATTAATAAAGGTCAAGTCTATCGTTGTCTGCCAAAACCTATGCGTCCAAGTCTGTTAGAGATTAGTGTCAACCGCGCTTTTCAGCATCATACTAAGCTAAAAGCCAGTCCTGAGCTTGTAAAACGCTATGAAGTTGAGCATGACCCTGATAATGATGTACGTATTGATCTAAGCAGTCGGGTACGTAGCTTTATTGGCAAATTACGCAAACGCTTTTCTTTATAACTAACAATCTGGCTGGTCAACTGGTCAAGGTCATCGCTGACCAGCTTACAAAGTAAAATGCGATTTACCTCTCATCTTGCTGACCTACCTACAAATTTAGCCTCTATTGTCTATCACTGACTTTAGGGGCTAAATTTTGTCAATTAAACCACTTCGTTTTATAATGACTTAAACTTTCGCACCATAATGTATAGTGAAAGCATTTTAAAAACGTTACGGTACTGCTGATATATCGAGATTACTTTGAACTGACCATATAGTCAGATGAAAATAAAAATGTTATGGGAGTTTGAACGCGCTATTGGTATAAATTTTACTGGCGTGCTGAGTTCTCAGAGGCTGCGCAAAATTCATACCAACAGCGCTATAACACTTTTGTAGTAAACTCACTATATGGTTGATTGGCTCACAACATTTAAAATAAAGAATAATAAACAAGGAATAAGCATGCAAGCCGTATTTTTAGATAAAGGCTCATTTTCTGATGGCATTAGCTTGCCAGCGCCGATTGGTATCAGTGATTACATTACTTATGATGATACGCCAAGCGATCCAAAGATTATCATTGAGCGCTGTCAAAATGCTGAGATTATTATTACCAATAAGGTAGTAATCAGTGCAGAAGTCATTGCCAATCTGCCGAAGCTCAAGTTGATTCAACTGACAGCTACCGGAATGAATAACGTTGATCAAGATGCCTGCGCAGCACATAGTGTCACTCTATACAATGTCGCGGGTTATGCGGTAAAAAGCGTCCCTGAACACACCTTTATGTTGATGCTAAATGCTATGCGTGCTGGTATTTATTACCATCAAAAGGTGATTGACGGCACATGGAAAGATAATGGCAATTTTTGTCTGCTAGATATTCCACTGATAGATTTAGAAGATAAGACGCTAGGTATTATAGGCGTGGGTACTATTGGTAAACGCGTGACCGATATTGCACGTGCTTTTGGCATGACTGTATTGTGGGCGGAGCACCAAGGGCGTGCGCCACGTAACACCGATTATACGGCGTTTGATGAGGTGCTCACCTCCTCTGATGTGATTAGCTTGCATTGTCCATTAAATGAGAATACTCAGCATTTGATTAACAAAGAATCATTGGCAAAAATGAAGAAGCGACCACTCTTAGTCAATGTCGCACGAGGCGGTATTGTGGACAGCCAAGCGCTCACTGATGCGATCAATAACGAGCAAATCTCAGGCTATGCAAGCGACGTATTTGAACAAGAGCCTATCGCTGTCAATGACCCTTTACTAAGCCTTTGTGAGCATCCACGTATCATCTTTAGCCCGCATAACGCTTGGGGTAGTGAAAGCGCTCAAGTCACACTTTGGGGTATTCTAAGTAAGCAAGTTACTGACTTCATCAATAACTAAACTCAGAAGTTGTAAAAAATACTTTTGATGGCTTTTTTGATGACTGAATTCAACGATTAAAGCTCAACCATTTGTCTTTTATTTGACGGTGTTTGAGCACGATACGATCACTTAAATAGTTGCTAGTGACTTTCCAAGGATAGCGATCTCCTTGCTTAGGTAACTCATCTTTAGCCCGACGGATATAACCCGCCGATAGAGATCCCATAATCGTATCTGCTTGCGCCTGAGCTTTTTCGCCCTCAATCTCAGCGTGCGGCACCACCGTATGATAGTGGTGCTTTTTCATATGCCCAAACAGTCTAATCAAATAGTGACAAGCCAAGTCAACTTTTAGTGTCCACGAGGCATTGGTATAGCCAAATATAACTGCCATATTAGGAATACTCTCAACCAGCACCGCTTTGTAGGTCATGCGCGAGCCTATACTTATCATTTCACCATCGATATATACTTTTGCACCGCCCAGCATCTGTAGCTTTAGACCCGTCGCCGTGACGATAATATCGGCATCAAGGTGCTTACCTGATTTGAGCACGATACCTGTCTTGGTAAAGTGACTGATATGGTCAGTGACCACCTCTGCACGCGATCCATGCAGGGCTAAAAATAAATCACTGTCAGGTACCGCACACAGGCGCTCATCCCATGGATTATAATCCGGTAAGAAGTGCTCTACTCCGACGCCACTGCCTTTGAGCTCTTGTTTTGCCCAATGCTTTAATAACCCTTTCATCACACTAGGAGCATGGATAGCTAATTGGTATGATCCTTGCTGCCTGAGCACGTTACGCACTCTTAGCAAGTTATAGGCTTGTTGTTTTGATAAAGGCGAATACTTAGCGGATAGCCAGTCAAGCGCATAATCATCGCCTGGCACACTGGCAACATAGGTTGGCGAGCGCTGCAACATAGTGACATGACGGGCACATTGCTCGCTGTCTTCATCAACTAATGCTGGCATTAGCGTCATCGCCGTTGCCCCACTACCAATGATGACGACTTTTTTATCATGGTACTCTACATTTTGCCAATGTTGCGGATGGACTATCTGACCTTGAAACGCCTCTTCACCTTCAAAATGTGGCCGATACCCAGTTTCATAATCATAGTAGCCCGTTGCGCCAACGACAAAGTTTGCCGTCAGCGTAAATACTTCACTACTCACATGATCCTTAACCATTGCCGTCCATAGCTGATTGCTACTTGACCACGACAATTGCTGAACCTCATGACGATAGCGAATATGTTCAATCACTTTGAACTCGCGTGCAGTATCGACGATATAACTCTTGATATCACCGCCGCTTGCTAGCATACGGTGATTCACCCATGGTCGAAAGCTATAACCAAAAGTTAACGCATCAGAATCAGAACGAATACCTGGATAATCAAATAAATCC
>JBBSUA010000243.1:0-3911 GCA_038235315.1 Pseudomonadales bacterium
TAATAAAGATGTACTATTCAATAGTTATATAATCAGTCTACTGTCAAAATTTTGGCTATTAAATTTTGGCTATTAAATTTTGGCTATTAAATTTTGGCTATTAAATTTTGGCTATCAAATATTGCTGAAATGTTAAGGAATATCACCCAAACCTAAAGGTAATGTAGTAAAGCTTGAACAAACTCAAAAAATATTATAAAAATAGGCAAGTAGATTAACCTTAAATACAAACCATGATACACTAAAAGTACAAAAACTCTATATGGGTACCCTATAACTATACAAGTAATATAAATAGGCATGAAATGCACTTGTAACTATTATTTATATTACTTGCATCAGGTTTTGTAATGGATGCAATATCAATAGCCGGAGGAAGAATGAAAAATCTACCATTGACCAAACAGCAATTAATCGCTGCCATGATTTCATTGAGTTTGGGCAGTGCTGCACAAGCCGCACTTAGTATTAATGGTAGCCCTGACTCTAGAGCGCGTGTAAGTTGGGGCGGTGCTGATAGCTTATCAGAAGCCCGTAACATCATGTATAGCGCCAATGGTTCGACCATCAAAAAAATTGATAACGGTCAAGGAACGACCAGTATCACTAATACTGCTAATAGTTATAACACTAGCAATAATAGCTATAACACCACTTATCGTGGTAGTTTTGGCAGTAGTAATATGATGCCGATCAGTACTGACTCGCGTAGTGTGACCGTGATTGATGCTCAAACGGGCGAGTCTATTTATGAGAAGAATGCAGACATCGCGCGCCCTATGGCAAGTATTACTAAAATTATGACAGCAATGGTGGTACTAGATGCTGGTCTTGATATGCGTGAAGAGATTACTCTTGATCCAGAGGATTTTGTTGGGCCTAAACGTGCCAGTTCACGACTTAAATCAGGCGATCGTATGAATCGTGCTGAGATATTGTTGATGGCTTTGATGAAATCAGAAAACCCAGCAGCGAAAAGTTTAGCGCGCAATTATCCTGGTGGCTACAGTGCATTCATACGTGCGATGAACCGCAAAGCACAAGATTTAGGCATGAGTACTGCGTTCTTCGGTGACCCAACTGGCTTAGATAAACGTAACGTTGCCTCAGCAAATGACTTAGTAAAAATGGTTCGTGCTGCTGGCAATTATGATGTTATTCGTCGCTTTTCTACAACTAAGAGCTATGACTTCTATGTGTCTAACTTTTCAAGCGGCAATCGTACTTATTCAGCCAACAACACCAGTAGCTTAGTACGCTCAGGTGATTATCCAATCGGTATCTCTAAAACAGGATATATTAACGAGGCTGGTCGTTGTGTTGTCATGGAGACGCGTGTCAATAATCGTCCTGCTATCATTGTGATCTTAGGTGCTGACAGCTCAGCCGCTCGTTGGGGTGATGCCAAAAACATCTTAAGTAGTCTTGCTACTCGTCGTACGGTATAGTCAGTAGCTATAGCTATTATTTAAGTTACCTCAAACCATAGCTTTAAACCATAGGCTGTTGCTAATAAAAAAGGCTGTTATTTGAGATAACAGCCTTTTTTTGGTCTCATGGAATTCGTTGATAAAGGATATTTGTATGAGTAGATGTGTAAAGCCGATACTTTATCTCATTACCAATGATGATGAGCTTGAGCTGCTCTGTCGTAAACTAGACGTGGCGTTAGCTACAGGTGCGATAGGACTATTGCAGATAAGACGTAAGCAGGTCTTAGCACAAAAAGATGGATCAGCAAAAATTCATGAGGAAGCCAAAAAAATAGTGGCTTTAGCTGCACGATATCATGTATCTGTAGTCATAAATGATGACATCGCACTAGCAGCTAAGCTTGGCGTCGGTGTCCATTTAGGTCAAGGTGATGGCGATATTAAAGAGGCTAAGCAGATACTAGCGCCCAATCAGATTATTGGACGCACCTGTCATAATGACGTAAGCCTGATAACACAAGCTCAAAGTGATGGGGCAAGTTATGCGGCAATGGGTGCGGTGTTTACTTCTACTACAAAACCGAACGCTACTATTGTCTCTTATCAACAGCTTATTGACGGCTGTCAACAAGACATTGATATATGTGTCATCGGTGGTTTAAATATAGAAAATATCGAGCAACTCGCAGGGTTACCCCTTGCTTATATTGCTGTTGTCGGTGATATTATGGACTTACCGCTTGATAAAATTGCAGAGCGCTGTCAGCAATGGCATCAGGCACTTTATGAATGGTATTCACCAACTTGATGATTTATGTTTAGAGCTTCAGCTAAAATAGGTTGAATTAAAGTTATTCAGCGTGATCCATGCACAAAGTAGCGTATGGCACAGCCTCTAGACGTTGTTCTTGTATATCTTTACCGCACACATCACATTCACCATAAGTACCATTAGCTATGTGGCTGAGCGCGCCTTGAACGTAGATAAGGTTTTGATGTGCTTCTGCAGCTAGCAGCTGGCGGGTATCGTTTTGACGAATAGAGATGGCTTGATCTTCCCAGTCTTTATTCAGATCATCTTTTGGATTTTGGATATCATCCTCGATTTTACTAATACGAGTTTCATATTCTTCTTTAAGTGCTAATAATCTTTGTTTGGCATTGTCAAAGTCAATAGTCATTTTAATCTCTCAAGGTTGGTTTAATAGTTGTTGTTATCGTTTACTGCTCTATCATAAGGCCGACTTTACTTAAGTACCACCACGAAATGTTACTGATAGTATTACTGAGACTGTAAACCAATCGTTAGTAATTAGAGCAATAATACACTTTTAAATTTTATCTAATCGTCACTCAAACCTCTTAACGAAAATGAAAGTTCTTTCTAGGATGGGTTGACGTTATGGGATACTCACGCTTAAAATGCAGGGCATTGTTCACAGTCAAGTAGCCGCAAACAGTATAGTCATACATAAAATAAAACATAACGAATTAACCCTAATGGATAGGAAAGATAATGAATTTTTTGCGCATGAGTGAGTTGGTATTGTCCAATAAAGTAGTGTTAATTCGCGAAGATCTAAACGTGCCCATCAAAAATGGCAAAGTCACGAGTGATGCGCGTTTGCAAGCCAGCTTACCTACTATCAAAATGGCATTAGCAAAAGGCGCTGCGGTCATTATTTGCTCGCATCTTGGTCGTCCGACAGAAGGTGAGTTTGAGGCTATTTACTCACTTGCCCCTGTTGCGAGATATTTGACAGAGAAATTGAGTGAGCAAATCAAGCAGCCAGTAATACTTAATAGTGATTACCTCACACAAGGTGTCAAGATTGAGGCTGGGCAAGTGGTGCTTTTAGAGAACGTACGTTTTAATAAAGGTGAAAAGAAAAACGATACGCATTTATCCCAAGCCTATGCTGATTTGTGTGACGTATTTGTCATGGATGCTTTTGGTACCGCCCATCGGGCACAAGCATCAACTGAAGGGGTGACTCAAGCTATGCGCCGCGCAGATAAAACTGTCTGTGCAGGTCCGCTGTTAGCAGCTGAGCTGGATGCATTGAGCCAAGCGCTGGAAACTCCAGCTCAGCCTATGTTGGCTATCGTTGGTGGCTCAAAGGTATCGACTAAGCTTGAAGTGTTGCGCAGTTTGGCTGAGCTTTGTACACAGATTATTGTTGGTGGTGGTATTGCCAATACCTTCTTGGCAGCGCAAGGTCATAATGTCGGTGCGTCTTTATATGAAGCAGACTTGGTTGATATCGCGCGTGAGATTATGGGTAAGACCAATATCTTACTGCCTGAATATGTGGTTGTCGCTGATAAAAAAGAGATTGATTTTTCCGACTTTACTGAATCTTTGCAGCACGCTACCGCTACAGTCAAGTCGGTCGACGCTATTGATGCTGATGATATGATATTAGATATTGCACCTCAAAGCGCTGTGCAACTGGCTCAAGCGATTATCAATGCCAA
>JBBSUA010000244.1:0-3905 GCA_038235315.1 Pseudomonadales bacterium
ACAACTGGCGACAACACTGAATGCAAGCTTTGAAGATATAGTCGATTCACTATAAAATAAATACAGCGATACTGGAGTACATTTTACGTAGCCCCTGTCTGCGCAGGCACAGCAAGCAAAATCACAACCCTCTCTCTCAATATCAGACTTTTATTAACTATAAGGATATTATTTATGCCACATTTAACCATTCAGGCAACGCCCAACGTGAGTATCCCTCATGAAGAATCGTTACTCAAAGCACTTAATCAGGCACTGTTTGGTACTGGGCTTTTTGGTAAACCGATGGATATTAAAACGCGTATGTTGCCGATAAAGACATTTTTAGTAGGGGTTGAGGATGATGAGCAAGAAAATGGCTTTATTTATGCGCATCTAAAGCTGATGTCGGGACGCGATATCAGTATTCGTGATGAGTTAGCGCAGTTGTTAGTGACGACTATCGAACAAAAACTAGGCATGGAGCAGTCAGGACGTGCGACATTACAAATATGTGTAGAGGTAGAGGAGCTGAGTACGGTTTATCAAAAGAAAATACTTGGTAGCTGATAGCTTACTATATCAAAAGCTTACTATATCAAATTTTAATCAAATCACAGATACTCGCATAAATCTTCACTAGCATATTTGGGTAGAATAACGACTTCAACCGTATAGCCTGCCGTTTTGCCTTGAGTTGCCATTAGATTGCGCGCGATGCGTAGTCGATACTTTCCAGTTGCTGGCAGGCAGCCTTGATATATAATACCGCCTTTATTGCCCTCTTGAGTACCATTAGGCATTTGTAACTCTCCGACATTGGCGGTCTCGGATGTACCAGCGAGTGGCGCAATATTGATTATTACATACTGCCAACTTGCAGCACTAAACTGATACCAACGATCGTTCTGTTTCGGACTTAATGTACCAGTGATCGTTGTGCTTACTTGACCTTTAGCAATGCGAATAGGGGTGTCTGCATAGTGATTATTAGTATCGGATTTGGCTAATACGCCAGTCGACGCTAACGCACTGAGCAAGGCGAGCGTACATAGTTTTATTGATGAAAAGCACGATGATTTAGAATAATAATGAAACATTATCAGCTCCTACAATGAATTATAAAATGATGATTTTGCTTTGAAGTTATATTTTTCTATCATTATTTTAAGCAAAAAATCTCATACTTTCAGTACAAAATATATTGTTTTCTATTCTAGAATACGGGTTTATTGAGCATAAAAAAAGCGCCTATCGTGTAGGCGCTTTTTTATATGCTATATCCGACTGGCAATAGAGATCTTAGTCTAAAAATGAAAAGTTCTCGATAGCCATCGCGGTCATACTTTCGCTTGGCGCAACCATACCTTCAGCATGACCTGAGGTACGTGGTAGTATTTTATCAAAATAGAACTCTGCCGTTTGAATCTTGGCTTTGTAAAATTCTGGTGCCTCTGCGCCGCCTTCTTCTAACTTGTCATAGGCAACTGCTGCCATACGCGCCCAGTGATAAGCCATCATCACATAACCTGAGTACATCAAAAAGTCATCAGATGCGGCAGAAATAATCTCACGATCTTTACGTGCCATTAGCATAAGACGAACAGTAAGCGTGTTCCACTCAGCACATAGCTTAGTCAAAGCCCAAACGAATTTGCGCATGTCTTTATCAAGCGCATATTCGCTACACCATTTCATAATGCTTGAAGTATAGTCGCGAATGATTTTGCCTTTTGACTGTAAGATAACTTTACGACCTAATAGATCTAATGCTTGAATACCAGTCGTACCTTCATACATAGTCGCAATACGCGCATCACGAGCGATAAGCTCCATGCCCCATTCTTTGATGTAACCATGACCACCATAGATTTGCTGACCGTGTTTGGCTGCTTCAATGCCAAGCTCAGTTAAGAAGCCTTTAAGAATTGGCGTATAAAAGCCTAATTTATCATCCCATTTTTCAAACTCTGCATCATCGCCATTAGCGATACCTTGCGCCATTTTATCGGCATAACGTCCTGAGTGATAGATCATTGAGCGACCACCCTCAGCGAATGCTTTTTGCGTTAACAGCATACGGCGCACGTCCGCATGATGAATGATGGCATCAGCGACTTTTTCAGGGTCTTTAGTCCCTGACAGTGCGCGCATAGAACGGCGATCTTTGGCATAAGGTAGCGCGTTTTGGAAGGCCAGTTCAGTATGTGCCAAACCTTCGATACCCGTACCGATACGCGCCGTGTTCATAAAGGTAAACATGGCTTTGAGACCTTTGTTTGGCTCACCGATTAGGTAACCAACCGCATCGTCAAAGTTCAATACACAAGTTGCTGATGAGTTGATACCCATTTTGTGTTCAATAGAACCACAACTTACGCCATTACGCTCGCCAATCTCGCCTTCCGCATTTGGTAAGAATTTTGGTACGACAAATAGTGAAATACCACGTGTACCCCCCGGAGCATCTGGTAGGCGCGCAAGTACGATATGAACAATATTCTCTGTTAAATCATGTTCACCACTTGAGATAAATATCTTAGTGCCGCCAAGCTTATAGCTGCCATCCTCTTGCGGTATAGCTTTAGACTTAACCTGACCTAAGTCTGTACCACACTGTGGCTCAGTCAAACACATAGTACCAGCCCAAGAGCCGTCGACCAATTTATGTAAATAGGTCTCTTTTTGCTCATCCGACCCATATTGCATAATTGTATTAATACAACCGGTCGATAGACCAGGGTACATTGCCCACGGCCAGTTCGCAGTACCCATCATTTCAGACTTAATCAAGTTGATGGACATCGGTAAGTTCATACCACCGAATTCTTCAGGGTATGAGATACCTTGCCAGCCACCTTCTACAAACTGAGCATAAGCTTCTTTAAAACCTTTTGGGGTGGTGACCACACCATTATCAAAATGACAGCCTTCAGCATCTGCTGGCTGATAAAGAGGCGCTAAAACATTTTCAGCGAAGTCAGCAAAGCCTTGTAGGATCATATCGACTGTTTCAGGATCGGCATTGGCACCATTGTCTAAATCTTTATAATGTTTTTGATAGTCAAACACATCATTAATTAAGAACTTGATATCACGTAGGGGCGCTTTGTAAGTTAACATAGTTGGTCTCTTTAATTGGTTTAGCGATATGCACTATACTGGTTTTATTAGGTTTTATACATTTACTAATAGGGTTATTAGTATGAACCTTGCTAATAATACTTATCTATTATTAGCACAATTGGGACTGGCTTGATGAGTACATTTATTGCAGATTGATGCTCAGTATAAATGGTATATATAGACAAAACTACCTCTTATAACTAATATTCATATAAAACCGTAAATGTCATTACATAAAATTATGATAAGTTACCAAAGTTCTCGTCATGTATAGCGTCCTTGTCTCAAATTAAATTGACTATAATATAACTAAAAAAAGTCATCAAAAGCACACCATTAGGATTTTTGATTTATGACCATTTCGCAATACAGACTGTTGCTCAAACGTTGGATTGAGCAAATATGGGCAGTGGTCAGGCACTTAGTTACTGGTGAGCTATCACATTTATTAGCGGTGAGTCGAAGCTTGCGACCTTGGCATATGCCCATTGTCGCAGCCATTGCGATTAGTTTTCCGGTATTTGTTGGGGCATACTTTGGCGCATTGTCGTCGGGTATCAAAGCGTCGCTAGGCGCGTTGATTATTCTGAATTTGCCACTCGTAGGCTCATTACCGTATCGTTTAGTGACAGTAATGGCATGGGGTTTTGCAATGTCATTATGTTTTGCGCTCGGACTTATTGCGCAACAAGTGCCACTACTTAAGCTACCAGTATTTGCGTTGATGGCTTTTGGTATTATCGTATTTGGGCGTTATTATCGTCAGCCGCCACCTGCGGGGTTATTCGTTATGATGGCGG
>JBBSUA010000245.1:0-3904 GCA_038235315.1 Pseudomonadales bacterium
GAGTGACGATCATGTATTAGCACAGATGATGAGTAATCAAGTCCTACAGGGCGCGGATATTGGTGATAACCAGCTACTGAAACGTTACGAAAAAGCGCGGCAATCGGATCAAAAGCGAGTCATTCGTTTTTGTGATGCTGTCGTTCATGGCTTTACTCATCCTAATCCGGTTATTAAGCTGGCGCGTAACGTCGCATTGATTGCTTTTGACAAATTACCGAATATAAAGCCATTGATTGCTAATTATGCGATGGGCTTAAAATCGTAATATAAATACTTAGCATCTTTCATCAATATTAGATTCTTAGCTTATTATAAAGTCTTACGAAAACTCTATTTAAAGAGTTTTCCTTGCGAAACTAAAATTGCAGTGCAATTTTTTAACGTTTCTCAGGGTTGAAAGCCTAGCCTACAGCTATTAAATTTAGGAGTATCTTATGAAAAATAACCATACGCTTATCATCGGTGGTGGCATTGTCGGTGCGACACTCGCGTTAAAGCTGGCACAAGCCAAACGATCCGTGACTTTGATTGATGCAGCGCCCGAACGCGATGAAGCGTCTTGGGGAAATTCATTGAGTCATCGTGATGCACGCGTCTATGCGTTAAGTCTTGCCAGTATTGGACTGCTAAAAGACGTTGGCGCTTGGCAAAAGATTGATATCTCCAAGCGTAAGGCTGATTATTCACAAATGCAGGTTTGGCAGCTCAACGGTATTGGCGAGTTGTTATTCGGTGAGAGCAGTATCGGTGATGAAAATAAACCTACGCAAATGCTAGGCAGTATGGTCGAGCCTTTGGTCATTGAACATGCATTATGGCAGTGCTTGCATGATGAAAATGTTAGGGATTACTTGACTGTTATTGCAGGGCAAAAGGTTGTGCAGATAGATTGGCTAGGTGCGCAGCAAGGCTACAACGTGACTCTAGAAAATGGTCAAACGATTACAGCGGCGTTATTAGTTGGTGCTGATGGTCGTGGCTCGTTTGTGCGTCAGCAAGCAGGGATTGAGCTAGATACTTTAGACTACAATCAAACCGCGATCTGCTGTGCCATTCAAACCGAAAAGCCGCATCAAGCAACCGCTCGTCAAGCGATGCTACCTACTGGTACGCTAGCCTTATTACCACTAGCTGACATTACTGATGAAGACAAAGTAAATCCGCAGCATTGGCAATCAGTGGTATGGACATTGCCACGCAATAAAGCATTAGCGCTTTTGGATGAGTCGCCACGTTTTATGGCGGATAAATTGGCAGCTGCCAGTACTTATGAGCTTGGTGCGATACAACAAATTGAGTCTATCGCCAGCTGGCCACTAGCCGCGCAGCAAGCCAAAGCTTATATCGCTGACAACTTAGTATTGATCGGTGATGCCGCGCATGGCGTTCACCCATTAGCAGGACAAGGACTAAATTTGGGCATGTTAGATGTGCAAGCCTTGTGTGAGCAGCTAGAACACGACTTCGCACGTAGTGGCGGTGTCTCATGGGGCAGCAATCAGACGCTACGTACCTATGAGCGTTTGCGTCGTCCGCATAATAGTTTGATGATGCATAGTTTTTCAGCGCTGAATTGGCTGTTTGCAGGCGATTTAGCACAATCACGTCCTATCCAACAAATTCGTAATGAAGGTATGTCAGCGGTCAGCAAAATTAAACCACTTATGCGGCTGTTTGCGAGGCATGCGAGTGGGGTTTAGGAGGTTGATGTTAGTAAGTGTTATTAATATGCAGAGTAAATTGAATGAGTAAATCTTGGCTTTCATTTGAACAACAGCTGGATAGTCTAAAACATAAAGGCATGCAGGTCGATAACGATGTAGCAGCGATCAGTTATTTGGAGCGAGTCGGATATTATAGGTTAAGTGGTTACTGATCCCTTTCGGCAATTTGATGAGGACAATACTAATCAGCGCTTAGGGATTTTTGTAGATAATACTAATTTTAAGGATATTGTACAGCTTTATATTTTTGACAAAAAACTGCGTTTATTAGCAATAGATGCTTTAGAAAGAATAGAGATGGCAGTTAGGGTTGATATCGCGCATATATTAGGCAAAAAAGACCCACAGGCTCACGAACAGTCTGACAAACTAGATGGTAACTTTGCAAAAAAAGTTATAAAGAAGGGAAAGAACAAAGGTAAGACGGAGCATCAGCTTTGGTTAGATAAGCACAGTCAGTTATTATATCGAGCGAGAAAAGAGCCATTCATTGCTCATCATAACCAAAATTATCATGGCATAGTGCCTATTTGGGTAGCGATTGAAGTTTGGGACTTTGGCTGTATGTCTAGATTATATGCTGGTATGACTTTTTCAGATAAGAATATTATTGCTAAAAAGTATGGCGTTAATGCAAAACAATTTGAACAATGGTTACGTAGTTTGAACTTTATTCGTAATACTAGTGCTCATCATAGTCGACTGTGGAACGCTAATATTCTTGAGCAATCAGCTCCCATCAGTTTCGACAATAAATGGTCACAATTAGTTAACTATAAACCGTTCTTTTATTTTTGCATTATGCAGCATATGCTAAAGGTGATTTGTCGTAATTCGAGTTGGGATCAACGTTTTAAGAATTTATTGAATGAATTTCCAACTGTGCCTGATGGGACTGTTAAACTTATAGACTTTGGTTTAACGATGAATCTAGAGGATTGGGAGTTATGGCAATAATACCGAATTATATATTCAATTACAAAAGATAGAAATAGAGAACCGCCACTTGCTTAAGCAGAGGTGACAGTCATATTGATATCTATATTAACATATAAAAAATAGCTGTGCTATTAATTTAGCAAATATTGAATTCTATATGTGAATGTAAAAAAGGCTAACCCTATGCTCATCCCCAAGTACTGGGCGCAATATAAACAGCGCTTTGAATTGCGCGAGACGCCTAATAAACCCTCCAAGCAAGCCACTATAAAGCGTTATGGCTGGTCAGATGTGAGTCATGCCGAAGCGTTAAGTCATGCCGAAGCACGAGTTACTGAGACACATAAGCAATGGCTTGCAGGTGAAGATATTGTTCGTCGTGAGCGCAAAGAGCAATATAACGAAAGCAATGGCATTCCGATTCGTGAAGAGATACTCTCTGAACGTAGCTTTCATCAGCATGATGCATCAGAGAATAAAAACGCTGATACTCAGCTAATCGTAACTCGCAATAGCTATGGAGCGCAAGTCGCTAATGTCGATAATATTGCCATCATTGATGTCGATGCGATCGATCTCTTTGCTCAATTATATCCAGAAGACTATGCTAATTTCAAAATGAAATGGTTTTGGGAGGAGGCGCTAAATAATACCGTATCGAACCCTGACAGTTCAGATTATTATCTAAAACTGTGGAATCGTAATGACTCTAAACCTTTCTCCATGAAACCCCAAGTCATAGGCTTCGTTGTGGCCTCTATACTTATTGCTAGTATAATACCTTGGCTTGGGTTGTCATGGATTTGGTTGATCATTTTTATGATAATTATGATGTCTTATCTGTGGCGACAGGCTAGCAAACAAGAAAAATCTCTCAAGCAAGAAAACAACCAAAAGATGATGACTATGCTCGAGTCAATTGATCCTTATATGATTGATTTGCTTGAGAAGCGCGTTGTTAATCATGCTAACGAGCAGTTTAGACTTTATAAAACGCCTGCAGGTTTTCGTGTTATTGCTACTCACGATGCGGTCTTACCAAGCAATGAAGTAGTCGCAGAATGGTTCGAGTACTTCCATGCCGATACGAATTATGCGCGTCTATGTCAAGCGCAGCAGTGCTTTCGCGCACGCTTAACTGCCAAGCCATGGCGCATGACTGAGGTGACAGAGCAAAGTAAGTTTGATAAAGCTATTCCAACGAAAGACTTTCACTTAACCGATGATGACAGTTCTGA
>JBBSUA010000246.1:0-3897 GCA_038235315.1 Pseudomonadales bacterium
AGAAGAGCAGTATGACATCGCTCGTGAGCTGATCGAAGCTAACCAAGATAAGATGCATGCTATGGTCGATGCCTTGATGAAATGGGAAACCATTGACCGCGATCAACTGCAAGATATCTTAGCTGGTGAGTCTCCGCGTCAACCAAGAGTTTATCAACATCACGAAATCAATTTATCAAAAGACGATACTAAGACGACTTCTATACCGCCGCCATTGCCAGCGATGTAATTAGTACTATTGTAGAAGACAGTTTCTGTAGAAGATAGTTTCGTAATAGAAGAGAGCCCTTTTTAATAAAGGGCTTTTTTGTGCCTAAGAATTTTTCGCTACTGTTATTAGAGGCTTAGCGCTAGCATAGCTTTACTGCTATTATAAGCTAATAATGCTTTAAGCTTTATTTACACTGGATTGACTATGTCTTTGTTCCAACCTTTACCCACTTATAAAGTTACTAGCCGTCATAAGGTTTTGAATTTATCACAGCCTCAAATCATGGGTATCTTGAACGTGACACCTGATTCGTTTTCAGATGGAGGACAGTTTGATAGGGCTGACAAAGCCGTTGCACACTGCCAAGCTATGATGAAGTCAGGTGCAAGTATTATTGACATTGGCGGTGAATCTACTCGTCCGAATGCTGAGGCTGTCGCTACTAGCGAGGAGATACAACGGGTGATACCAGTGGTCGAAGCTATTCGCAAACAGTGTGGAGATGATATTTGGCTATCTATCGATACGAGTAATCCTTTGGTTATGCAGGCAGCCTTTGCAGCAGGGGCGGATATCTGGAATGATGTGCGCGCGTTAAAACGTGAAGGTTCAGCGGTTATGGCAGCACAGCTCGATATACCAGTAATGCTAATGCACATGCGCGGTGAGCCGACGACTATGAATGAGTTGGCGAATTATAACGACGTGCTAGGCGAGGTGAGTGCTGAGCTAATTACGCGTATAAATGATGTAATTGCTATCGGTGTTAAGCGTGATAAGATAATTATTGATCCCGGTTTTGGTTTTGCTAAAAATTATGAGCATCATTGTGCGTTGTTGACGCAATTGGATAGATTGCAGGCGCTTGATTTGCCTATTATGTTTGGTATTTCGCGTAAGCGTTTTTTGGCGGAAGTACTGCATAAAAGTGGTGTTAAGGCAGTCTTAGATACTCAAGCTGTAGAACGTGATGCTGCAGGCACTGCGGCTGGACTCTTAGCACTGCAACAAGGCGCTAGCATCATTCGTACGCATAACGTAGCTACGATGCAGCAAGCGGTGGCACTGTGGCAGCAGCTAGTGGTTTATCATAATAAAGGTCAAGGTCAGTAACAAATCTTAATACTCCTAATTAATTCTTAAATAAAAAGAGATAATCTACATGACAACTTTGGAAGTTAATAGTCCAGCTAGCCAACCAGAAGCAACCAATGAGCAGCGCCGCATTATCTATCAAGCGCGTCGAGGACTCAAAGAGTTGGACTTCTATATCGATCCTTATGTTAAAGAGCTGTATTTAGTCGCAACGCCTGCAGAGCAATTAACCTTTGCAGAAATGCTCACTCATGAAGATCCAGATCTGCTAGATTATTTTACCAATCAGAATCAGCCAGAGAATAAAGCGATATGGGAGCTGGTCAATAAGATCAAAACGTGGCGTCATGCTAAAGACCTTTAAGATCAGGACATATTATTGCTATCAAATAATCATCATCAGATAACCGCCATCAAATAATCAGTATTAAAAGCTCACATATGAGGTCGTCATAAGTCATTATGAGCTTGAAGGTACAACACTTATGAATTCGTTGCGTATCGATACAGCTGTCAAGCCTAGCAGTTATTTGCGACTGCGATTGTATGCAACTTTGGTTAGCATAGTGATAGTGCTAGCATGGTCTGCAGGTCTATCGTTGTGGCACTATGTCGTTATATTGATAGTGACTGCGATAGTAGTCAGTTATCTAGCCTTATCACGGCCAATATTGCTACATCTTAGTCAGCCACCACTCAGTCATTCACTCAATCAAGGATGGCAGCTGCTGATGCGTACAAGTTATGGTGATGCATTATGGCAGGCTGAGCTTACCGAAGTGCATCGCTATCACACACTGATTCACCTCCAATTTACAGTGGTCGAGCCTTACAAGAAGTCTTGGTCAGTAACTGTATTTCGTGATCAAATGAGTATCGAGCAGTGGCGAGAGTTGTCTATTTTAGCTAATGTGACTCATACACAGACATCATGAATTATCAAAAAGCTGACACTCATCAACCCTATCTGTCTTCTGTTACTGTTAAATGTTAATAAAAGAGAGATAGTCTTTTACTAGAGCCGCTAACGAAGTCTTACAGCTCATAACAAAATACCTATCTCGAATACAACAGATATTTGCTATCTTATTCATTAAAGTGAGCTAGCAACTCGCTTAAAACAATGATTAAGTTAAACAAATAATTCAATAATAAAAGGATAACGTTATGAGCTTATTAGGAAATTTGGTTTCACAGGTTGCGCGCAGTGCTTTAGACCCACAAGACTCACAACGTAATCCTGTTAATCAGCGTGCCACACCACGTCGTACAGGTGGATTGGGCGATATATTAGGCAGTGTGTTAACTGGCGGGAGCAATCAGCCACGCGACTACAACCCACAACAATACGAGCGCCAACAAGACAATGGTTTTGGCTTGGATGATGTCTTAGGTGGGTTAGGCGGCTTAATGGGTGGCAACCAACGTGGTGGTACGAATGCGGGCGCGGGCGGTCTAGGTGATATCTTAGGAAGCGTATTGAGTGGTCAGCGTAGTAGAAGTGGCTTTGGCGGTAAAGGTATGCTTGTGGCAGCGCTAATGCCTATGGTGCTGAGCTGGATACAACGTAATGGCGGTCTAAGCGGCGCATTGTCCAAGATTACGGGAATGGGTCATGAGCAACAAGCGAAATCTTGGATGAGTAATAGTGAGCAAAATGACAATCTCGATCCTAATGAAGTCAGTCGTTTGTTTGATGAAAACGAAATTCAGCAAGTCGCTGCGCACACTGGGGCAAATGACACTGAGGTACGTCAAGGCTTAGCAGAGCTCTTGCCTGAGGTTATGAATCAGTTGACGCCCAATGGAAATCTAGACCATGAAGCGGAAGCCAACCAAGAAATTGATCAAATTATCAGCCAATTATCCAGTCGTTTGGGTAGTTTAAAATAGAAAGTACACTTGCAAAGCTACATAGGGTTAAAGCTTCTCACTTAGTTTATTTGAAGTTGATAAAAAAGAGCACATTAAGTGATGCGCTCTTTTTTTATATGGATAAAATGCGGAAGTACGTCAATGTTTATATTTTAAATATAATAAATCGAAATATAGTGTCTGATATAAGCATTAAAATCGCTCATCTAAATTATCTAAAGTATAGTTCAGCGCTTGAAAGCAAATATCACTATTGAAGCCACGATATTGTAAAAATCGCAATTGTTTGGCTTTCTCTTTTTGCTCATCAGGAATATCATCACCGTATTTTTTAATACGGGCAGTTACCGCCAGTTTGAGCCAATCAACTCCGTCAACCAAGCTGTCTTCATCATCGTCAACAAAATCGCTAAATTCATCAGACTCAGTATTTGCGAGGTCAATTAATTCGTCTATATTGCTAGGCATAGCTATTTTTTTGCGATAAAACTCTTGCTTAATACGCCCGCGTCCACGACCTTTACGAATGCTTTCTCGAATCAGCATCAAAGTGGTACGGTAATCACTTTGATAACCTTTGTCCTCAAACTCATCAAGTAAGGCATCAATCCTGTCAGAATCTTGCTCTTTATCAATCAGCTTTTGCTTGAGCTCAGCCTTGCCGTATTCTCGTCTTGATAAGTAATAAAAAGCCAACCAACGCAGACGACTTTCAG
>JBBSUA010000247.1:0-3889 GCA_038235315.1 Pseudomonadales bacterium
ATGAGCCAGCCATCTCTAGGCATAATCCAAGTAATATGGTCTGGATTGATTTGGTTCTCTAATAGCCACAGCACGGCATCAATACCTGTTTTTCCACCACCAATGACCACATAACCATCACGAGGCTCAGTCAATTTTGGCAAATCATTTAAAGGGCCAAATTGGACACCATCAGCAATCTCAAAGCTTGGGGTATGAGTCGCGGGCACTGAGGTCTTGAAGTAAGTCCCATCGATAATCTTTTTCTTAACCGTGACTTTATACTCATTATCGGATAATAAAGAGGAGAACTTACCTTCTCCATTCTCTGAGCCATGATATTCACACATTGGAAAGTATTGCACACGACCGCTTGGCAAAAACGTATGCTTCATCACTTGATCAAAGTAGGCCATCACTTGTGCGCCTGAAGCCAGCTCAGCCAAGCCTTTATTTAAGCCAATTTCATCGACAGTACCGTTGCTTAGCTCGCGAGAGCTGACGCCATAGAATGACGACGGTTGATGCAGAGTGACAAACGAGTAGGCATCATTCCAATGACCACCCGGCTTATGATGTTTGTCTATAATAATGATATTGGCATCAGTCTCTGCGAGTAATACATCGGCAAAAGCCATGCCAACTGCACCACTGCCAATAATAAGGTAATCGGTCTCAAGTTTTTGAATGCTCATAGCGTTTTTGCTTCCTTGTTAGAAATTCAAAAATTGAGCCCTTTGAATTTAAAGTGATAGTTGTTGGTATATAACAGTGTTATATATTAAAATAACACTGTTATAATTGTCAAGCTTTTGATAAAATTATTTTAAAATAAAATGAGAATTTAATGAATCCTAGAACTAAAATACTGAATGCGGCATCTGAACTATTTTTAGAAGGTGGCGGGGCAGCCTTGAGTGTGCGCGCTATCTCTAAACGCGCAGGTCTGTCTACGATAGGCATTTATAGTCACTTTCAAGGCAAGCAAGGTATCCTTGACGCTCTGTATATTGAAGGATTCAATCTGGTACGTGATGCCATGTATGTGGTCGCTGAGGGCAAAGCGAGCAAAGAGCAAGTGCTAGCGTCGTGCTTGGGTTACCTCAACGTCGGCGAACAGTATGAGGCGCATTATCGGCTAATCTTTGGTGAATCTGATGCGGGTTACGAGCCTTCTGTCGAGGCGATTGCTGCTCGTGATGAGGCGTTTTTGAAGTTAGTGCGAGTGGTTGGCTCTTATCTAGATGATGATGCCAGCATGACGGAGCGCCGCCAAATCGCCTTAGATATTTGGGCGATTGTGCATGGCTATGTGAGCATCAGTCATCATATAGCATTAACTTCCGATGCAAAAATGGACTGGAAGTCGATGGCGATTCGAGTGGTAGAAACACAGTTGGATGCGGTAAGAAAACCTTGATAGGGTCAATAAATCTAAATAGACTAAAGTAAGTCATGATAGAAAAGGGCAGTGCTTCATTTAAGAAAGGCACTGCCACTTCTATCTCAATCTTGTGTATATTTGAGCCGTTAGGTTGTCCACTGATTATTGATAATAGCGACCAAATAACGTTTACCTTTATAGTTGTCAAATACTAAGCGCATGATACGCCAGTCCATACCTTCATATTTTCCAGTACCATTATAATAATATTCGATGAAATCAGACTTAGGATAGACCTCTCTAATATTATTAATTTTATTACCGTCATCAATGAAGTTGTTAATATCTATTCGGGCGTTATTGAACTGTTTAGCATTTACCCAAGTCTTTAGATACTTGGGCAATGGAATAACTAATAGCTCGCCAGTACCGTCTAAGCTTCCCCAAGTAAATCGTATTTTTGATTGTTTTAAATACTGTGCGAATTGCGCACGGCTAAACACTTTATCGGATTGTGGCTGTACATACGCATACATAGAAAAGCGTACGCCACGAGTGGGATGAATGTCATTAGTAATGCTGGCAAAGTCATTATTAGCTAGAGCTTTCTGAATACGTGCTGCTTGCTGATCTATGGTTTGCTGTTTGGTTGCGGAAGTGTTGAGCTTATTGTGATTCATAGCAGCCATAGATGGAGAGCTAATAGCTAAAGATAATAAGGCTATAGCGGTGGTGGTTGCGAATTTAGATAGCGATAGCATCGTCATATAATTATCCTCGTAAAAAACATATCATGATAGGTATCAGTTTAATTATTCTAAACACTATTGTGACTATAATTTAGCAAATTTTGTAATATTGCCGTATAAAGCGCTGTTTTTTTTGATATTAGAAGACATTATTATTCATTAAAGTGAATATATGGATGATAATGTAGTCGTTAATCACCATTGTTGCATTAAAGCTTATAGAGAAGATTATGCAAACATTACACCTGTTTACGCTGATATTAACCATTGGGCTTGCGGCTACCAGTATTGCTGTAGCGGATATGGCAAAACCGTCTCAGACTGGTATGGGGATAAAAATAGCAACTATTGTAAAAATGTACCAGCAGGATGTGGACAACCAAGGTGATGATTATCCTGTGGTGTTGCAGCAATATGGCAGTCAAGATCTGCAAGCCGCTATGCAACTTGAGCAAGATTATTTTGATCGCGAACAGATGAGCTGTAACGTCGATTACGATGTGTTGTGGAGTTCTCAAGATCCTGATTATGCGCAAGACAAGCAATTTTCAATGACGGAACAAGGATTGGTTCAGGTTAGCTTAGCGCAAGGTAGCGACATTTATTATGATTTGTCCTGTGATGGCACTGATAATAAAACGGCGTGCCACATCGCCGATGTTATCTTAGAAGATAATACGTCGTTGAAGCATTATTTGATTGAAAGCTGCCGGTAGTCAAATCTCTAAATAATTTAAGTATTGAATAGCGAAATTGGTTTTGTGATAGCCATACTTAACAGCACAGATAAATAAATATTAGCAACGCATAAACTATTTTTGAGCGCTCTCTAGAACCGTTGGTTTGTTTTCGCATAATGTATATTATGTTAAATAATCAGTTCCTACTGATAAGTTTATGGAATTTTACAGCTTGAATTATTGTTATTATTGATGCTCATTTCTCTAATAAGCTACTGTAATTTTGGTCTAATGAGATATTAATAATCCAGCTTTATAATATTCCAACCCTAATAATTAAATCGCCTACCTCTATTCCATTGCGCTAATGAATTTATGAAAACTCTTATGCATAATATTATTACTGCAAGCTCAGCTATTATTCTACGTCGCTACAAATCCGTGCTTCATTTATCGTTCTGCATCATCAAGTTCTATTTAAACTCGATACTTTCCATAAGGCTGCTACAGTCGATGCATTTTAAAAACCGATACAGTGCTACTAATATAGGTTTTGCGTAGACTCGACGCAGCGTAGATACTATCTAAAGTTCTGATAATAAATAAGCTGATTATTTTATATTTTTATTCTGCTTACTTCATTTTGACGGCAAGTTAAGTTAATGAGTATTTCTTACTGGCTTCAATATATTTTTCAGTTCCACATAACATCACTGACTCAATTGCAATAACTCGCCACTCTATGTCAGTAAAAACTCTTTTCATATTGGCAAAGCGCTCATTGGTCTTTTTTATCATCTATCGCTTCTCATTAGTTGTTTCCAGCTAACACATTAAAGCGACAACCTCTAAATTTGCACAGAACAGTACTATGACCCTGATAAAGTGATTCTGTGCGAGTACAGGAGCATGTCTTTTAACTTAAATATGCTGAATTACCTTCTTAATGTATCCAAACCTTGGCAGATATTCCTAATCTCTCTGATAATAATGCTCCGCACGCTAATTAACATATAGCCTACTCCCCATTCAGTCGCTATACTATAATTATCCCCAAGGCTCACTTGGGAATAATTTAACCATAAAACTTTATATTC
>JBBSUA010000248.1:0-3887 GCA_038235315.1 Pseudomonadales bacterium
CGTTATTGCTCCCGACCTTCCCGGTTTTGGACGCTCAGACAAACCTGCGTCTCGTACTGACTACACCTATCAGCGTCACATTGACTGAATGCAGTCGGTACTCGACCAGTTAGATTTAAAGAATATCACTCTATTCTGTCAAGATTGGGGTGGACTCATTGGTTTACGCCTAGTAGCCGCCAATTCAGATCGATTTGCTCGAGTAGCAGCTAGCAATACCATGCTCCCAACTGGCGATCATGATCCAGGGGAAAGCTTTCGCAAATGGCAGCAGTTTTCGCAAGAAACACCAGAATTCCATATCGCAGGGATAATCAAGAGCGGTACTACTATGGCGTTATCACAAGGGGTAATCGACGCTTACAACGCGCCTTTTCCTGATGAGTCTTACAAAGAAGGCGCTAGGCAGTTTCCGTTGCTCGTGCCCACGACGCCAAATGATCCTGCCTCAAATGATAACCGCGCCGCTTGGGGTGAACTGAGCAAATGGACAAAACCCTTTATTACGTTGTTCAGCGACTCCGACCCAATTACTGCCGGTGGTGATCGAGTCATGCAAAAACTCATTCCCGGAACTCAAGGTCAAAATCACACAACCATTACCAACGGTGGGCACTTTCTCCAAGAAGACCAAGGTGAAAAGCTAGCTGAGCTTTTGGTCGCGTTCATTCGTGACAACCCTGAGTAGCCTACGACGACTTATTAATAGGGACAGTATAGAAAAGCTTTCAGTGGCGTAGTCTCATCGCGTCACTGATGACAGATATAGCCAGTACAGATTTGGCTAGTAAGTTACTATCTCTAAATAAATGATAGCCTCTAAATAAATGACAGCTTATGACTAAAAGCTGTCATATTGGCTTAGCCAAATTGAAAAGCTGATAATTGAGTTTTGAGTACTTGCTGGGAATAAACTTTACTGCCTCTATTATTCCTCGCAGCCCCTGCCACAACCATCAATGGCATGAGATGCTCCTCTGCACCTAAACGATGACACTCAAGTGCAGAAGGTGCTTGCGACCAATCAAGAAGTCCTGCAAATCGCTCATTTGGATCGGCTTCAATGGTGTTGGTTAGCCACTCGTCGAATACCTCTGACGGTGCAGTGAATGTGGCATCTCCATAACCTCGCATATTATGAAAACTCATACCACTACCCACAATCAACACCCCTTCGTTACGTAATGATGCGATTGCCTTGCCTGCAGCCATGTGCGCCTCAGGATCAAGATCATTACGCAACGATAACTGCACTACCGGAATATCAGCATCAGGGAACATCAGTTTTAACGGAACGAACATACCGTGGTCAAATCCTCTAGAGGTATCCTGTTGATTGTTCACACCAGCATCCGTCAGTAGCCTACTGATCCGTTCAGCCAATAGCGGCGCACCCCATGCTGGATAATTAATCTCATAAGTATGTTCAGGAAATCCGTAATAATCATAGATCAACTCAGGCTGCTTGCCAGCAGTGATGCTAAACTCAGGGGTTTGCCAATGAGCGCTGATTATCAAGATAGCTTGGGGACGCTGTGGTAAACGATTGGAGATACTTTTCAAAAAACCTGCCATCTTGTCCCAAGTATCAGCCAGTTGCCAATCCATAAAAAAGCAAGGTCCTGCACCATGAGGTATAAAAAATACAGGCTGCGTGACTGAAATCGGCTCGTTATTCATTAGCTTTTACTCCATCATGTTTAGTTCAATCGATCATCTAGGCAGTCATTTACATGACAATACCCATTAAACACGCCCTAGCTTGTCTGATAGCACCTTATCTAAACTAAGGTAGCCGCCGCCTTGTACTGCTAAAGACATCAAGACTACAAATAGGGTCAATGCGTATTCATAACCCCCATCAGCCGCGAATAATCCATTACTGATATGTACAGAAAAAATAGCGACTAACATGGTGAACGCTGCTATCACTGCTGCAGGGCGCGTCAATAATCCTAGCACTAACGCAAGACCACCAAAGAACTCGGCACTGCCCGCTAGTAATGCCATCAGGTAACCAGGTTCAATACCTATACTGCTCAGCCATTGCGCGGTTCCTGCCAAGCCATTGCCACCGAACCATCCAAATAACTTTTGTGCACCATGTGCGGCTAAAATCAAACCTACTGGCACGCGAAGAATTAGAGCCGCAAACCCAGCTCTAGATAGCAAAATTTTGTTTAATATTGAATTTTTCATATATCGTTACTCTATGCAGTTTAGTTAAAAGGTATCGTGCCGCCTTAGGCCATGGACACACTTTACTATCAACGTATCAAAAGAGTAAGATAGATTATATTGATTGATTAACAACATATTGTTGTTAATCAAATAAGAATAGGATAAAAAATGGATAGAATCGATGCTATGCGCGCTTTTGTAGCAGTGGTGACAGAAGGCAGTTTCAGTAACGCTGCAACGGCAATTCAGCTCTCAGCGCAACTGGTGAGCAAATATGTCTCTAAGTTAGAGGAGCAGCTGAATGCACGCTTACTGAATCGTACCACCCGCAAAGTAAGCCTTACTGAAGCTGGGAGTCACTACTTTGGGCATGCACAGCAGATTTTATTAAGCATTGATGATATGGAGTCGCAGTTAGGCGGCTTGCAACAAAACCCGAAAGGCGTCTTAAAAATAAGTGCGCCAGTATCCTTTGCCCTAAAACACATGGCCAAATTAATCACTGACTTTCAGTTACGCTATCCCTTAGTCACTGTTGATTTACACCTTAATGACCGTAAAGTAGATATTATTGAGGAAGGTTTTGATGTAGCGTTGCGTATCGGACAGCTGAAAAGCTCCTCTTTGGTTGCTAAGCAAATTGCTCCCATTCGAGTGGTATTATGCGCTGCCCCTGATTATCTTGAAAAATACGGTATACCCAGTCGCTTTGAAGACTTTGAGGATCATCGCTATCTGCATTACAGCTATATGGAAATGGACGGTAGAGATGACATCTACCAGTGGCTAAAAGCAAAATACATCAAGCAAGGTAGTGAGTTTCGTAGTAATAATGGCGATGTACTGGTTGACGCGGCTGTAGCAGGTGCTGGATTGGTATTGCAACCGACATTTATTGCAAGCGAAGCGCTTGGTAGTGGCAAACTGGTTATAGTGTTGCCCGATCTTGAGCCAAAGCCCTTAGGATTATATGCTGTTTATGCCCATAGAAAGCTCCTGCCGCATAAAGTCAGAAGTTTTATTGACTTCCTTGAAGGATATTATGGCTCACCGCCTTATTGGGATGAGTCTATAACAAACAGCCCATACCTTAGTATCGAATAAGATACCAAGATACGGGCTGTTTTTGAGCTCACCACTATTTACGTTTTTTATTGACCTAATGTGCGTACACGCTCGCTGATTGGCTTGAACATTTTTTCACCTGCAGGAGCTCCGATACCACCAAATGGCATCTGCGCAATCATTTTCCAACTTGCTGAGATATCAAAAGCTTGGGCAACATCCTGCTCAAACACAGGAGCATAATGTTGTAAACTCGCACCGACTCCCATGTCACTTAGCGATGTCCAAATAGCGTACTGATGCATCGCACTGGTATGCTCTGCCCACACTGGAAAACTCTCAGCATAAAGGACAAACTGCTCTTGTAGCGTTTTTACGTCATTTTCATCTTCAAAAAACAAAATAGTTCCTGCTCCAGCACGGAAGCTGTTCATCTTTTGCTCAGTACCCGAAAAATCGCCATCACCTACAATCTTTCGTAAGTTTTTTTCTGCGATGTCCCATAGACGTCTGTGTTCATCACCAAACAACACCACAATGCGGGTGGTTTGTGAGTTAAATTAGGAAGGCGTGTGCAAAACGGCGTGCTCTACAGCATCAATGACATCTTGTTTATCAACGGGTAAAGTGTCGTGTAAAGC
>JBBSUA010000249.1:0-3872 GCA_038235315.1 Pseudomonadales bacterium
ACTTGACCGAATATATCGAGGGCGAAAGCTTACGAGATTTTATGGATCGTCATGCGCCGTGCGATGTGTGGCAGACCTTTGATCTACTTACGAAAATCGGCATGGCAGTTCGAGTCATGCACCGCAACTATCTATTGCATCAAGACATTAAGCCTGAAAACGTACTTTTGACCCAGTCAGGTGCGGTCAAGCTGATTGATTTTGGCTCAGCCAGCTCATTAATCTTAAAGAACAGTACTCGACCACCCAATGGAGATTTACATTACGCTGCACCAGAATATTACACTGATGCACCAAAAGATGTGCATTCTGACTTATTCTCAATCGCTGTGATTGGTTATGAGCTATTGACAGGACAGCTGCCTTTTGGTTCGCAAGCCTTGATGACCCCAAGCCAAGCTTTAGTGATGCCTATGCAACCGCTGCATCAACAACACGTACCCTCCGTCAGCCAGCAGGCGCTCATGCGGGCACTACATTCTAATACTAACGCTCGCTATCAAGCTATTGGCGAGTTCTTACAAGACTTCAACCCGGATAATAGGGCAAACAGTCACGATCCTGAACCGCTCATTAAGCGCAATCCTTTACTGGTTTGGCATAGCATTTGCTTCATACAGTTTGTCATCATCTTAGTGCTGCTGGCTTATTTTTCATGAAAACTTTATCACTCATTTAATGCTGCACCAAGCGGCTAAGGGATTTATTTTTTATGTCGCACGCTACCGATATCACTGCTACAAAATCTTTATCAGAGGCTTTTCATCAAGTAAATGCTGGCATCGTAATCATTGGTGCAGGAATGGCAGGCAGCCGCTTTGCCATTGAGCTTGCGAAGGTGCAGCAGCAAACAGAATATCACTGTAGTTCCAAGTCGCCTTTGTCTATTACGCTTATTAGTAAAGAGCCACAAGTAGGCTACAACCGCATTATGTTATCGCCTGTGCTGGCAGGAGAGACCAAATTCAACGACACCTATTTATACGACAAATCAGACTATGAGCGGTTAGGTATTAATGTGCTGGCTGGCGTCAATGTGGATGCCATTGATACTGAGCGACAGTGTATCGAGTTGGATAATGGGCAAACACTGAGCTATACCAAGCTAGTCATTGCCACGGGTTCAACTGCTCGGATTATTCCGTTCCCGAATTATGATGCTAAAGGAGTACACGTTTTTCGGGACTTAGCTGACGTCAAGGCTTTAACCGAATATGCTCGCCAAGGTAAAACAGGCTTGGTTATTGGTGGTGGTGTGTTGGGGTTAGAGGCGGCGTGTGCTTTGGCGGCGCAAGGGGCTAACATGACGGTGGTTCATGTGGATGGCTACGTTCTCAATCGCCAACTTGACTTGCCCGCAGCACAGCTGTTACAAGCTGAGATCATTTGTCGTGGTGTTGGGCTTGAAGTATTGGCTGTTACCAACGGTATTGAAATTGATGACGCTGGTGAAGTATGTGGATTATCACTCAAAGATGGGCGCACCTTACCCGCTGACTTCATCGTGATGGCAGTAGGCGTGGTCCCCAATACGGTATTGGCCAAAAACAGCGGTTTGGCAGTAAATCGAGGTATTGTTGTTGATGATTGCATGCACACCAGCTGTCCTAATGTCTATGCCATCGGTGAATGTGTCGAGCTGGATGGCGAGCTGTTTGGCATGGTTGCCCCAGTGAATCAGCAAGTTGACACTTTAGTATCAGTCTTAAAAGATACGGTGATGTTAAATGATAAGTCTGCTTCAAGAGACCATTGGCAGCCGTTTATCAGCAAACCTCTGTCATTAAAACTAAAAGTATCAGGAGTATCAGCATTTTCAGCAGGTCAAATAACCTTTGATAGCAGCGACGCTGAGACCGTAGAAACTATTGTCTATCGTCAACCTACTTTAAATCATTATCACTGTCTCTACCTTAAAGACAATAAGGTCGTCGGAGCTGTGCTCTATGGTGAAGTCAATGATGGTAGCTTTTACAGTCAGTTAATTGTGGATAATGTCGATATCACACCTATAAGAGAGACGCTCATCTTTGGACAAGCTTACTGTGATTTGGACAAACTAAATCTGAGCAATGTGGCAGACCATAAAGCAAATATAGGGTTTGACAGCAGTATGGATACTGAAATTAGTGAGAATGATAAAGACGATACAAAAGAGGCTGAGCTGGTAGAGGAAGCATCATGAATAAAATCATCATCACTAAAACCATTATCGCTAAAGCCTCAGACAACAGGAAAAATGCACAATCTCACACAGTAGACCTGTTAGCTAACACTCACAGTACTACGGGTCAAATTATTGCTACTCACAGCATAAATGATACTAAAGTTATCGATCAAGCGCTGCCGTTAGGCGCTACTGATTTGACCAAGACCATTCGTACGACGTGTCCTTATTGTGGGGTAGGTTGTGGGGTCTTAGCCAATGTTGATAGGTTCGGAGTTATAAGCGTAAAAGGGGATCCTGAACATCCTGCTAACTTTGGCAAATTGTGCTCAAAAGGCAGCGCACTGGCGCAAACATTGGGTACCAGTCGCCGATTAACCCAGCCTTATTACCAAAACAAGCTGGCGTCCATGCAGCAACAGCAATCCCAACCATTAGATTTGCTGTCTAGCACTATGAATGTATCTACTACAAAGCCGCTCATTGAAAACGTCGATTGGGACACTGTATTAGATGACATCGCTGAACGTTTAAATGACACCATCGCCAAACATGGTCGAGACAGCATCATGTTTTATGTCTCAGGACAACTACTGACCGAAGATTATTACGTCGCCAACAAGTTTATTAAAGGTTTTATCGGCAATAACAATATCGATTCCAATTCTCGATTATGCATGTCATCAGCCGTGGCAGGGCACAAACGTGCGTTTGGGGCAGACCTTGTACCGGGTAATTATGAGGATTTGGAAGCTTGTGATTTGTTAGTGTTGGTGGGTTCCAACATGGCGTGGTGTCATCCTGTTTTATTTGGACGCTTTTTAGCTGCCAAAAAAGCAGATCCTAACAAAAAGTTGATAGTGATTGATCCACGCCGTACGGACTCTTGCGAGTTTGCGGATCTGCATCTGCCAATTGCCGCTGGCACGGACACCCATTTATACAATGGCTTATTAAATTATCTTGAGCAGCAAGGGTGCCAAGATGATAATTACGTCAAGCAAAGCCTAGGTAGTGATGAGGCGTTAGCTGCTGCTAAGATGTGGACAGTCGACAAGGTTGCGGAAGCGTGTCAAGTACCTGCTGATAGTATTCGCCAGTTTTACGACTGGGTTGCTACCAATAATAAGACAGTCACAGCATTTAGTATGGGGGTCAATCAATCAAAAAGCGGCACTGATAAGGTCAATGCCATTATTAATACCCATCTGTTCACGGGGCGTGTGGGTAAAGTGGGGGCAAGCCCATTCTCACTTACTGGTCAGCCCAATGCTATGGGCGGACGAGAAGTAGGTGCGCTTGCTAATTTACTGGCCGCACATTTGGACTTAGGCAATGCTGAGCATCGTCAGTTGGTAGCCGATTTTTGGCAGACGCCGCAGCCCATTGCTCCAGAAGTTGGGATTAAAGCCTGTGACGCCGCTGATGCTATCTTGGAGGGTCGCATCAAAGCCATTTGGATTATGGCAACCAATCCTGTAGTCAGCTTGCCAGAAGCTGATAGATTTCGCCAAGCCTTAGCTGAGTGTGAGTTAGTTATCGTCTCTGACTGCTCAAAAGATAGCGATACGGTGAAATGTGCTGACATCGTATTGCCAGCTCAAGGATGGGGCGAAAAGTCAGGTACAGTGACCAACTCTGAACGAAGAATATCTCGTCAACGTACGCTAATGCCTGCGGTAGGGGTTGCAAAACCAGACTGGTG